>JBDSWH010000221.1:0-6583 GCA_039926785.1 Gammaproteobacteria bacterium | reverse complement strand
GCGACTCCATGGCTGATTCCGTGCCCATTGTGGTGATCTGCGGCCAGGTGCCGACGGCCGTCATCGGCACGGACGCGTTTCAGGAGGCACCGATCTCGGCAATCATGGGCTCCGTGGCGAAGCACGTGTTTCTCGTCACCAATCCGGACCGGCTCGAGGCCACGATCCGCACGGCCTTTGAAATTGCCGCCACCGGCCGGCCGGGTCCCGTCGTCATCGACATCCCGAAGGACGTTCAGAACTGGATCGGCGAGTTCCAGGGTCTGGGCCTGTTGCCGATCGACGCGTACCGCCAGCGCGTCGATGCGCTGGTGGCCAGCGAGATCTCGGCCAGTTCCGCGAAAGCCTTCTTCGACATGCTGCGCGAGTCCCGCCGGCCGCTGATCTATGCGGGCGGCGGCGTCGTCAATGCGAACGCGTCCGACGCCCTCCGGCGCTTCGCCGGGCGCTTCGGGATTCCGGTCACCACCACGCTGATGGGCATCGGTGCGTACGACACGATGGACCCCCTTTCGCTCCAGATGCTGGGCATGCATGGCACGCCCGCGGCGAACTACGCCGTCGATGACTGCGACTTCCTGATCGCCGTCGGCTCACGCTTCGACGACCGGGTCGCGGCCGTGCCGGAGAAGTTCGCACCGCGCGCGAAGAAGATCGCCCACTTCGACGTGGACCCCTGCGAGATCGGCAAGGTCAAGGCCGTCCACTGGCACAACGTGGGCGTACTCGACCGGGACCTGCACCAGCTCGTTAGCTGGGCCGACCGCCACAAGATCACCACGGACTTCGGCGAGTGGCACCGGGAGATCGCGGCGCTCAAGAGCACCTACGCCATGAATTACGACCGGGCCAGCGCGCTGATCCAGCCCAACTACGTGATCGAGGAGATCAACCGGCACACGAAGGGCGAGGCCATCATCACCACCGGCGTCGGCCAGCATCAGATGTGGTCGGCCCAGTATTTCGACTTCCGCCAGCCACGGCTGTGGCTCACGTCAGGCAGCATGGGCACCATGGGCTTTGGCCTTCCAGCCGCCATCGGCGCGCAGTTTGCCCACCCGGACAAGCTCGTCATCGACATCGATGGCGACGCCAGCATCCGCATGAATCTGGGCGAACTGGAGACGGTCACCACCTACCGGCTGCCGATCAAGGTGGTCGTGCTGAACAACTTTGGCGACGGCATGGTCAAGCAGTGGCAGAAGCTCTATTACCAGGGACGGCTCTCGGCGACCGACAAATCACTCTACCGCAAGGACTTCGTCAAGGCCGCGCAGGCCGACGGGTTCGATTACGCGGCGCGGCTCGACCGGAAGGCTGACGTGCCGCGCGTAATCTCCGAGTTCATCGGCTTCAAGGGGCCGGCATTCCTCGAGGTCATCATCGATCCCGACGCGTGCGTGTACCCCATGGTCGGCCCCGGCATGGCCTACGACCAGATGATCACTGGCGACTTCATTCCGAGCCGCAACCCGGGAGGCGGTGCCGGCACGCCCGGCAGCAACTCGATGTTCTGAAAAGGTACCGGACCTTAGTTTTAGTTGTTGCGTCCGCAACAACTAAAACTAAGGTCCGGTACCTTGGAAATGCCAGCGGAGCGACAGCTGCAGCTGGTTCTGGCGCGAGGTCCGGGGCAGTCCGTTGAAGACCCAGGCGCATTGCTCCGTCTCACAGTGCTCCGTGGCAACCGCCAGGTACTCCGCCGCCAGCCTGAAGTGCTCGTTCCAGTCGTAGAGCCAGGCGGCCGTCCAGGCGTAGCCGTGGTCACGGTTCGTGTACTTGTCGGGATCATTGATCGGCTGGACATCGAAGGTTTCGTACCGGGCACTGAGACGGTGCTGGCCGAACGCGCGGGTGAGCAACACGAACCGCGAATCGAAGCCGGAGTCCCACACGCGCCAGTCCCCCAGGTCCTCGCCCATCTGTGTCTTGCCGTCGATCCACTGGCCAATCACCCCCACATCCCCCGGCAACGTGAACTCGACGCCGACGTGGTCAAAGGTCGTGTCCCACGCGTAGGCCTCCCCCTTCTCGGCTTCGGGATCGCCGTGATTGTCGTAGTGGAACAGCTTGAGGCGAAACGACTCTCCGGCTCGCCACTCGGCGCCCAGGTAGTAACCGGGGTCGTGATCAATTTCCTCAAAGGGCTGGAACCCGTCCGGGTCGCGGGACGACGGGATCCACGGCTCGATGGCGGGAACCTGCGGCAATGGCAGCGCGCTCGTGATGCCGGTCTGCCGGTCACCAATGGACCAGCCCCGGGTGTTCAGGAGCGCCCCAGTCGGATCGTTGCCGTAGTACATCGCCCCCTCCACCGATACCTCGGGCGCGAAGGGCAGGTCTGTCAGAACGCGGCTAACCCGCACTTCGGCGCCCATCGTGCGCAGCTCTTCGCCAATCCAGGTGTTGATGGCGGATGACGACAGGGCGTAAGGACTGCTCCAGCCCGCGGCCACGTTCTCGAGCGACAGCTTCGGATAGAACGCGCCCAGACGACTCCTCAGCCGCCAGGGCGTGCGCGGCACGGGCCGCCACTCGAGGTAGGCCTCAGTCAGGTCGAGGGCCTGGTCCTTCGTGTCCTGGTAATTCAGCACTCCGTGGGCCACCAGCGTCGACGTGAGCCGCCCGCGGTATTCCAGGAAGGCCCGGGAAAGTTCCACCGGCCCGTCGTCCTCGCCGAAGCGCAGTTTGCCCTGCCCCTCGTCGAGCCAGGTCGTGAAGGGCGACGACACGCGAATCGCACTGACGTCGATGGCACCCTCGATGACGTGACGATCGTCGTCCGCCAGCACGAGACCGGCGTGCAGCAGGAGCGCGAGCGCGGACAGGCGAATCATCAGTAGTTGCCTCCGGCCAGTGCGCCGCGCTTTTTGGGCGCTGGGGTACCGCCCGCGACTCCCACCCGGAACGACAGAGCCGCCGGCGCCGTCGCGGTGACATCCACCACGCCGACATCCGGCGGGCTCGTCCGGTCGAGGCCCGGGGCCCAAGCCTTGATCACGTGCCGACCGGCCGGCACGTCGTACAGGGTCACCCGTCCATCGGGCCCAGTGACGCCTGAGCGGGCCGATTCGACGACGATGATGTAACCCAGCATGGAGTCGTGGATGTTGCAGCCGAGGACCACGACGCCGGGCCTGTCGAAGCGCTGCGCAAGCCGCGCACTGCCCTTGTACAACGGCAAGGCAAAGGCATTGGGTTTCGAGAACGAGTAGACGTGGTGGCTGGTGGCATCGCTGTTGGTGAACTGCACCTCGCTGCCGGCGCGCACGACGGAAATCGCCGGGACGAAGGCCTCGCCGCGCTGGTCCACGACTACGACCGGCGTATCGGCGGGCTCCTGGACGTCAGGGAGGAACACGACGACACCGGCGGCCGGCCGCCCGTCGGAACCCGTCGCCAGCAACGAGACGGGCTGGCCGCCCAAAGCCGCGGCCGGACTGCCAAGCCCCGGTAACGCCAGCAGCAGCCATCGAACGACAAACCAGCGCCCAGCGCCCATCCCGGACTCGCCCTGTTCCTTCAGACGACGCAACATAATCGCCGGACACTGGAGAATCTGTGAACAAGTACCGGATTCCACGAGGAAACTTTCGGCGTCGGAACCATCCGCCGAACTCCCCCACCAGATTCGCCGACAGGCTCCGCCCCAGGACCTGCCGAAACGTGATGTCCGGTACCGGGCGTGGGCGTATATTCGAAGCGCATTTAACGAAATAACGATAACCGTCTCGCAATGTGGGGGTATTCAGAATGATTCAGGAAAGTTCGGGGCGAACCGTCGCCCGCGGTTTGCGTGCTGTCTCCCTTGTCGGCGCACTGTTCGTCGCACTCGCGTCGTCCCAGGCGTTTGCCTACAGCTCGCTTTACGTGTTTGGAGACAGCCTGTCGGATACCGGCAACATTTACATTTCCACCGGTGGCATCCCGCTGCCCCCCTACGCCGGAGGCCGGTTCTCGAACGGCCCGGTGTGGGTGGAGACGCTGGCCGCCAATCTGGGGCTCGCCGCAAATCCCGCCCTGGGCGGCGGCACCAACTACGCCTTCGGCGGCGCTCCGACCGGCGCTCCCTATTCGTCGTCGTCACCGTCCCTGACGTACCAGGTGAATACTCTCTACCTGCCGTCGGTGGCGGGCGCGGCCGATCCGAACGCGCTCTACGTCGTGTGGGGTGGTGGCAATGACGTCCGTGCCATCGGCACGGGCGCGGCGCCTCCGTCAGCGATTGCGTCGTCGGTGACCAATATCGCCAACATCATCAATACCCTGGCCGCCGCCGGCGCCCAGAATTTCGTCGTACCCAACTTGCCCGACATCGGGTTGACCCCTGAAGCCATTGCGGGTGGTCCGGCGGCGGTTGCCGGCGCCACAGCCCTCACCTTGGCGTTCAATTCCGGACTTGCAGCTTCACTGGCAGGACTGGAATCGGGGCTGGGCGTCAACATCATCGACGTCGATGTCTACGCGTTCCTCAACGACACCATCGCGAACTCCCCCGGCAACGGCTTCACCAACACGAACACCCGCTGCTACACCGGGGCGACGGGAGTTGGTGGTGGTGGATCGGTCTGCGCCAACCCGGACGAGTACATCTTCTGGGATGGTATCCATCCGACGGCGGCAGCTCACCAGCTACTGGGCAACTTTGCCACGGCGGCCGTCGTTCCGGTCCCGCAGGCAGCTATCTTGCTGGTGTCGGCCTTCGCGGCCCTGGGCGGGTTGCGGCGGAAGAAAGCAGCCTGAGGCGAGTCCCGGGTAGGAGCGCCTTCAGGCGCGATCAGCCGCGATCGAGCCTGAAGGCGCTCCTACCCGGCCTCCTCGGCTCCTACCCGGCTTCCTCGAGTGACGACATGTCCTTCGGGACGCCGTGCTGGATGAGCAGGGCTTTCTTGCGCAGGAAGCGCAGCAGTCCCGACGGCCCCATGCGGGACGCCCCAAGTCCCGACAGCAAAAAGGCGTTCTTCTCCGCATCGAACACCTCCGTGGTGAGCGCCCCGTCGTTGATGCTGACCGCGCCGACGTTCAGCTGTCGCGCCACCTGAAGCGCCTCAGCCTCCTCCCCGAGCACGGCGCCGGACAGGCCATAGACCGAGTCGTTGGCGAGCCGCACCGCCTCGTCGTTGTCGCGGAAGCCCATGACCGGCATTACCGGGCCGAAGGTCTCTTCGGTCATGAGGGACATGCCGTGGGTCACGCCGGTGACGACGGTAGGCCGTAGCCAAAGGCCGCCGCCGTGATTCTCGATGACACCACCCGTGAGGAGTCGGGCGCCCTTCGCCAACGCGTCAGCGAGCTGCCCGGCGATGATGTCGGCCTGCCGTGCGAAAATCAGCGGACCCACCTGGCCCCGCCCGCTGTCGGGGTAGTTGAGGTCCACCGCCTCGGCCCGGACCACGAGACGTTCGAGAAAGGCAGCTAACACCCGCTGGTGCGCGTACACGCGCTCCAGCGACTGGCAGGCCTGGCCCGTTGCCTGCACCGAGGCCCGCAGCACCACGGCGGCAGCCTGGTCGGGATCCGCCGACCCGAGCACGATCACCGGGTCCTTGCCCCCGAGTTCAAGGAATGCCGGAATGAAGCGGCGCGCGCACGCCTCGGCAACCTTGCGACCGGTCGCTACACTGCCGGTGAAACACACCGCATCCGCCTGTTCGATCAATGCCGCGCCTGTCTGGCCGTCGCCAGTAACGACAGCGAGCACATTGGCCAGTTCCGGGAATTCCCGGAGGCTTGCCATCAGCGGCGCGACGAAACGGGGCGTCACTTCACTGGGCTTGACGATCACGGCGCAGCCGGCCAGCAAGGCCGGGATGGTGTCGAGCATCGACAGCAGGAAGGGAAAGTTCCAGGGGCTGATGACGCCAACCAGCCCGTATGGCACGAGCTCCGTGCGTACACCGATGCCCGGAGTGACGGAGGGCCGTTCGGGTGCGTCGGCCAGCAGCTTCGCACTCATTGCCGCGTTGCCGGCCACGATGCCGGCCAGCGCGCGGACTTCATTGCCCGCCAGCCGATGCCGTCCGGTATCGGTGGACAGCGCCTCGAGCAGCGGCCCGGGATTCGCCAGAAGGTGGTCCGTCCACGTCTTCACAAGGTTAGTTCGCCGGGCCACGCCGGCCGCGGCCCAGGCTGCCTGGCCCGCCCGCACGCGCGCCGCAATCGCCGCGAGCGCTTCGGGACCTTCAGCCTCGACGTGGCAGTCAGTCTGCCCCGTGCGCGGATTGCGGACCTGAAGAATTCGGGTCGCCGCGCCCAAGCCCACGCCTACGGCGCCGGCTTGCGGGCGTCGACGATCTTCTTGAAGTAGGTCCAGCTGGTTTCGTTAGGTCGCTGGTCGTCGAGCGGCGGCGGATTGCGGTAGGCGGGGTAGTTCTTCCCGATCTCGGCCTTCATGACCGGTGACAGGTCGTCCCACCGGTCCAGCTTGCGACCGGCAGTGTGGAAATACAGCATACCGGCGCGGTCGCCCATCTCCATCCAGGGCAGCCACATGGAGATGCGCTGCCAGCTAACCGCGGCGTCAGCGCTGTCCTTCGCCCGGTTAGCCAGGTCAGCCGCAGACCCGAAGAAATTGAACAGCTCC
>JBDSWH010000220.1:0-3231 GCA_039926785.1 Gammaproteobacteria bacterium | reverse complement strand
CACGAATTCGGCGCCCTCTGGCTCTGCGGCCTGACCGCCGATCGATGGCCGGCGCCAGCGCGTCCCCACGCGCTGATTCCGCTCGTCCTCCAGCAGGCGGCTGGAATGCCCGAGGCCACGCCCGCCGCCACGGAGGCGCAAACGCGGCGTCGCTTTGAGCAACTGCTGGCTTCGGCGGATCATCTGGTTCTCAGCTGGCCAGTTGCGCAGGACGACGCGGAAACGCTGCCAAGTCCCTTGCTCAAGAGTCCGCTGCTGGCGGACGCGCAAGTCGTGACGGCCACCGCGGAGGACATCGCGTTGCACCCCGACCGCCAATGCGTGGCGGACTCGGGGACGGCGGAAGACGTGGCTTCGGACCCGCCGCCGGCCCTTCCGGCCGGTCGCCGTCTCAAGGGGGGTGCAAGGGTCCTGGCCATGCAGGCCGTGTGTCCCGCGCGGGCCTACGTGGAATTCCGGCTGGGCGGAAGGCCGCTGGATCCGCCGGCCCGGCCGCTTGATGCAGCAACGCGGGGCAAGCTGCTCCATGCGCTGCTCGAGCGCCTGTATGCATTGGAGCCGTGCACCGGTGGCCTGGGCGCGATTGCTCCCGAAGCGCTGCGCAAACTTTTCGAGCCCGTGATTGGCAGGGTCCTCGACGAATTCCTGCCAGCTGTCGATCCCTACCTGGCCAGTCTGCGCCCGCTGGAGGCCGACCGTCTGTGGGCGTTGCTGCTGAGCCTGAAGGCCCTCGACCAGGACCGGCAGCCTTTCACGGTGGAGACCGAGCTGGCGCGCGAGGTCAGCATCGGCTCCCTGGCACTTCACGTCCGACTGGACCGGGTTGATCGGCTGGAAGCCGGCGGTGAATTGGTCATTGACTACAAGAGTGGCAAGTTCGATGTCGCGGGCTGGAAGCGTCCCCGCATCACCGACAGCCAGCTGCCACTCTACGCCGTCACCGGTGGCTACCGCGGCGTGGCGGTGATCCAGCTTCGACCGCCAGCGGCGGAATTGCGTGGCGTCGGTGATCCCGCGCTGGGCATCCCGGGAATGAAGTCTCCGGCCGAGTTCTTCAGGGAGGGTGGCCTCGACTGGCAGGGCACGCTCGGCCGCTGGCGGACCCAGCTCGAGTGCCTCGCTGCCGAACTGGCGGCCGGCGACTTCCGTGTCAATCCGGACGACCGCCGGTGGGCCATTGACCAGTTCGCCCCGATAACCCGGATCCATGACGCGCTGACGCTGGGCGAAGTGGATGAGCCGGCCGAAGGGGACGCGGCGTGACGTCGTCGCCGTTGCCACCTGATGCGGACGAGCGCGTCCGCGCCCTCGATACCACACGCTCGTTCCTGGTCCAGGCGCCCGCGGGTGCCGGCAAGACCGAGCTCCTGGTTCGGCGGTACCTGCGATTGCTGGCGGAAGCCACCGAGCCGGAAGAAATCCTTGCCGTCACCTTCACCCGCAAGGCCGCTGCAGAAATGCAGCGACGGGTCATCCAGGCCCTGAGCGCCGACGTGTCGGGGCACAACGGCGAAGGCGAGGGTGGCTCACCCGCGATTCGTGCGCTGGTAGCCGCCGTGCGCGCACGGGACGCCGAGCGGGGCTGGCAGCTGTCCGGTCATCCGGCGCGGCTCCGCATCAGCACGATCGACGCCCACAACGCGGCGCTTGCCCGAAGTGCGCCCGTGAGCGCGGGCTCGAGCGTGCTCCGGCCGATCACAGCGGAGCCCGAGCGGCTCTATCGTTTGGCGGCGCGGGGCACCCTGCGCCTGCTGGCGGATCCGGAGCGTCCGGGACCTGCCGTAGCCGCCCTGCTGCGCCATCTCGACAACCAGCCATCCCGGGCAGAGGAGTTGCTGGCCCGGCTGCTGGCCCGCCGTGACCAGTGGCTGCCCTTCGTCGGGGCTGGCCTGGAGCCGGCAGGCGCCCGGCGGGAACTCGAGGCCAGCCTGGCCCGGCTCGTTGAACGGGAACTGGGTCGCGTCGAGACGCTGATCCCGACCTCGCTGCTTGCTGAAGTCACCGAGATCGGCCACGCCTCCGCAATCAATCAGGAACTTGACCTGTCGGCCGGACGGACCGGCAGCCTGGGCGAGCGGGCCCGCTGGTGGGGATTTACGGCCGGGCTCTTCCTGACGAAGGAGGGGGGGTGGAGAAAGACCTTCAACAAGAACCAGGGATTCCCCGCGGACCAGAAGGACCTGAAATCCCATGCTCAGCAAGTGCTCGGGGCGTTGGGCCAGATTGGCGGACTGCTCGAGGCGCTGGGTACCGTGCAGGGATTACCCGCGCCCCATTACTCTGCCGCCCAGTGGAACGCACTGGAGGCGCTGCTCACCTTGCTGCCGTATGCCGCGGCCGAACTCAAGCTGGCCTGTGCTGCAGAGGGCGAGACCGACTATGCGGAGGTGGCGGTGGAGGCCAGGGCTGCCCTCGGCGACGACGCCGTGCCCAGCGAACTGGCCTTGCGCGTGGACTGGCGGCTGCGTCACCTTCTTCTCGACGAGTTTCAGGATACGTCCGAGGCGCAGTACGCGCTGCTCCGGGCCTTGACGAGGGGCTGGGTGCAGGGCGACGGACGCACGCTATTCCTGGTCGGCGATCCGATGCAGTCGATCTACCGTTTCAGGCAGGCCGAGGTTCGCCTGTTCCTGGACGTGCGGGACCACGGCTTGCCAGGCGTCGAACTGGAGTTCGTCCGATTGCGCGCCAATTTTCGCTCCGTGCCCGCGCTCGTCGGCTGGGCCAATGCCACCTTCCACAAGATCTTTCCGCTGCACGACGACTTGGTCAGTAGCGCCATTGCCTTCACCGCCAGCGAGGCCACGCGGCAGGGAAGCACGGCCGGTACCACGGGCGTGTCCATCCACAGCTCGGCCTGGGACGACCTGTCCGGAGAGGCAGCCGGTGTCCTGCGCGTCGTCCAGGACGCCCTGGCCCAGTCGCCAGGCGACAGCATCGGGATCCTGGTGCGGAGCCGCGGGCATGCGGCTCATATCGTTGCCGCGCTCCGCGCCGCCGGAATCGAGCTGGCGGCCACGGACCTCGTGGAACTCGGACGCACGGCACTCGCCGGCGACCTCCTGGCGATCATGCGGGCGCTCCTCCATGCCGGCGATCGTCTCGCCTGGATTGCCGTGCTCCGGTCGCCCGTGTGCGGCCTGCTGCTGGCGGACCTGGACGGCCTGTGCTCGTCCGAGGATCCGCGGGAGATCTTCGAGCGCGTGAGTGACGATGCCCAACTGGCGCGAC
>JBDSWH010000219.1:0-5368 GCA_039926785.1 Gammaproteobacteria bacterium | reverse complement strand
GCTGAATATCGGCAGGAAAAATTGCAAGGACAGCGAATCGTTCTCGAGATTCGTGCCGGTGCCAAAGCGCAGCAGGGTGCCGTCGGGAAGCGGCGTGGCGTCTTCGAAGCAGGTGTTGATCGCCGGGGAGAATGGAGTCGCGGGATTGTTGATACAGGGTGACCGCGAGAAACCGGTGTTGTCCGTGTTGCTGCGAGTGGCGACGAAATCCACCGTGGGGTAGTGGCCGGTTCGGGCAATGCTGACGTCATCCTTGGCGATTTCCGAGCCAATCTGGCTGGAGATCAGGGTGCGGTTCTGCTGCATGGCCAAGTCTACCCACTGGTTGGCGTCAGCGGGGTCGGGGCTGCGCAAGGGCAACTCGGCGGCGGGCTTTGCGAGCGGCGGCGGTGTTTCGTCGATGATGGTCCGGAGCACTTCCTGTTGGTTGGCCAGCGTGCGTTTGGCGAGGATCTCCGTCGCCAGAGCCTGGTCATAGGCCGACTGGGCTTCCTGCACATCCGTGATGGCGATCAGCCCGACTTCGAAGCGCTTCTGGGCCTGCTCGAGCTGGCGGCCGATGGCGTCCTTCGCCGCCTGCTCGGAGGCCAGCGTATCTTCGGAGGCAAGGACGTTGAAGTAGGCGTCGGCGACGCGCACCGCGAGGTCCTGCTGGGCAGCCTGGTAGTCAACATCCGCCTGGGCAGATTGCTTGTCAGCCTGGGACAGCCTCACCCACTGGTCCCACCGGAACACCGACTGGCGAAGCTCCAGCGACCAGAAAGTCGCATCGTAGTCCCGGGAATCGATGAGCCGCGGTACCGGCGGTGAGTTGCCCAGCGTCGTCACGGTCGAGCCGTCGACGGAGGTTTCGTTGATGTTGTACCGGCCGTTCACCTGCGGCAGCAGGCTGCCCCGGACGATGGGCTTGCCTTCCTGGGTGGCCAGCATGTTGGCCTCCGCCTCACGCACCAGGGGGTCGCTGCGTACGGCCTTCTCGTAGATTTGCAGCAGGGTGTCGCCAGACGCCAGGCCGGAGGCAAGCAAAGCGGCCAGGGGAACAAGCTTCAATCCGTGTCTCATGACATCCCTTCCGAGGACCTCAGAATCTGAACTTCGATGGCGGCGTCGCATTGACCAGCGGCGGCAGGCACGTCTCGAACAGCGTCGTGCTCGTCCATTGGTCGGGGCCGAGGCGCGTTACCAGGCGGGCCTTCATCAGCGGCGCTTCCCCGGTCACCAGGAACAGCCGGCCGCCGACGGCCAGCCAATGCTGGAAGCGTTCATCCAGCCGGGGCACCGAGCCTGTCACGGCAATCGCGTCATACGGCTCGGCCGGACGATACTGGAAAACATCCTCGGCGCGGACTTCGGTATTCCACGTGGCCACACCCCGGAGATTGCGGCGGCTGGCCTCCGCGAGTTCGGGCAGGATCTCGAGGCTGGTGACGTGGTTCGCCAGGCGGGCCAGGCAGGCCGTCAGGAAACCGCTGCCCGTGCCAACTTCCAGCACCCGGTCCGTACCCCGGACCGTCAGCGCCTGGAGCAGCCGGCCTTCAACCTGCGGGGTGAGCATCAGCTGGCCCCCGCCCAGGGGGATCTCGGTGTCGGCAAAGGCCAGGTTCCGGAAACGGGGAGGCACGAACTGTTCCCGCGGGACCTGGGCGAGCACCGAGAGCACGGCCGGGTCCAGGACATCCCAGGCCCGCACCTGCTGGTTCACCATCTGGGTGCGGGCGGCTTCGACATTGATGCTCATTGGGGGCCGCTTAGGGTAAGGAGATTGGCAAAGGCACACAAGATTATGGCCCAAAGCCGGGACCAGCGGATTATGGTGAACTGTCGCAGCCCCCGTGCGGACCATCGGCTATGCTTCAGGGCGTCCGCGAGGCCGGTCCGCGCCAGAGTTTTCAGCGCAGAAATCCGAGAGGAGCAGCGCCCGGCTGACTCCTCCATAGCAATACCCGAATGACCGAGACGTGGTTGATCCTGGCCCTTGCCGCGGCCTGCCTCGGGCTCGTATTGACCTGTATCTTGCTGTGGCGAACCCGGGGCGCTTACGCCCGCGGCGTGGCAGCACTCAATCGGGAAATCCTCGAAGCGGCGGAGGCGGCGGCCTTCGGCAAGCGCGTGGCGCTTCCAGCCAGCAACGTTCCCGAGATCGGGCAACTGGGCGACAACGTCAATCGGCTGTTCGACGCCCTGAATACCAAGGACCGTCAGATGAGGCAGCGCGAGGCGCTGTTTCAGGACCTGGCCAATACCATGCCGGAAGTGGTCCTCGTGCACCGGGATCGCGTGATCTTTGCCAATACCGCGGCCAGTGCGCTCATGGGTCTGACCCCGGAGCAGCTCACGGGCCGGCCAGTGACTGACCTCGTACGCCCCGCCTACCGGGCGATGACGCGGAAGAACATCGCCGGCCGGCTGGCCGGCGAGCCGGTTCCCGATCGTTACGAGATCCAGTTGATCTCGGGCGAGGAGGGTGGCCTCTGGGTGGAGGCCAGCGGCACGATGATCGACTACCGGGGCCAGAAGGCCATCCTGTCCATCGCCCGGGACGTCAGCTATCGCAAGAGCATCGAGGCCAACCTGGGCCGCGGCAAGCAGCAGGCCCAGATCACGCTGGAGTCCATCGGCGAGGGCGTGATAACCGCCGATACCGAGGGCGTCATCGACTACCTGAACGGTGCAGCCGAGAAGCTGACCGGGATCGTGCGGGAAAACGCCGTCGGCAAGCGCATGACAGATCTCATGACCCTGGTGGACGAGACGGACCGCAAGGACCTGGGCGATCCCGTCGCCCGCTGCCTGTCGGAGCGGCGCCAGATCGGTCTTGGCCGGCGAGCGCTGATGATCTCCAAGGACGGCAGTCGCGAGCTGTCGGTGGAACTGACGGCGTCACCAATCATCGGCGTTGGCGACACCGTGGCCGGTGCCGTGGTCATCATGCACGACGTCACCGAGATCCGCGGCCTGACGCGCCGGATTTCGTACCAGGCTGCCCACGACGCGCTGACCGGCCTGATCAATCGCACCGAGTTCGAGCGGCGCCTCGCCGAAACACTGGAAGGCGGGCACGGCGATTCCGTGAACTCGGTCCTGTGCTACATGGACCTGGACCGCTTCAAGGCCGTTAACGACACCTGCGGCCATTTGGCCGGCGACAACATGCTTCGGGAGGTTGCCAAGCTCATCCGCGACCAGGTCCGTGACTCGGACTTCGTCGCCCGTCTCGGCGGCGACGAATTCGGCATGCTGCTGATCCGCTGTCCCCTCGACAAGGCCCGACAGATTGCCGACGACGTGTGCAACGCCATCCGGGACTACCGCTTCGTGTGGCAGGACCGGATTTTCACGATCGGGATCAGCATCGGCCTCGTGGAAGTTTCCCGGGAAAGCGGGACGCTGAAGGACCTGCTCAATGCGGCGGATTCGGCCTGCTACGTGGCGAAGCAGCAGGGGCGCGGCCGAGTCCACGTCTACTCTGCACGGGACGAGGTGTCGGCCCGACAACGGGGCGACATCCACTGGTTGCGCCAGTTGCAGGTATCGCTCCGTGAAAACCGCTTCGAGCTGCACGCCCAGCCCGTAATCTCAACCGCGGGCCGGGTTACGAGGGGTCCCGCTCTCGAAGTGCTGCTCCGGATGATCGACGAAGACGGCAAGCTGGTTCAGCCGCGCCAGTTCATTCCAGCTGCGGAGCGCTACCAGCTCATGGCAAGCATCGACCGGTGGGTGGTGCAAGCCGCGCTGTCGGCGATCGCCCACGGCGCGATCCGCCTGCCCGACGACAGGAGTTGCAGCATCAACCTCTCCGCGCAGGCGCTGGCGGAAGACGGGTTCCTGGACTTCGTGGTGGAATGCCTCGACCACAGCCAGGTACCCCCGCACCGGATCTGCTTCGAGGTTGGCGAATCCGCAGTTATGGAGCGCTTCGATCAGGCGCGACGCTTCGTGGCGGTCCTGCACGGCATCGGCTGCCAGTTTGGCCTGGACGACTTCGGCAGCGGCCTCGGCTCGTTCACGACGCTCCGGGACCTGTCGATCGACTACCTGAAGATCGACGGCACCTACACCCGGGACTTGCGTCCCGAGACCCTGAATCACCAGGTCGTCACCGCCGTTACGGCGGTGTCGCGCATCCTGGGATTCCGGGTTATTGCGGAGCAGGTGGAGACCCAGGCCGATTTTGAGGCCCTTCGGACCATCGGCGTGGACTTCATCCAGGGCAACTTCATCGACCGGCCACACCGGCTCGGGGAGGCGGGCGCCGCGCTCTCAGCCGTCGTGTAGGAGCGGCTTCAGCCGCGACCAACGCTGCGCACAGCAGTGCCTAGTGGTAGTCGTCCTCGCGCTGGTGCCGGGCGGCCAGGACGGTGACTGTCGCCGGCGGCTCGATTTCCACCAGGAGCACGTAGCCCGCTGAGCCGAAGGGCACCAGCAGTTCGCGGTGTCGCAAAAGTTCCAGTGCGGCCTTCCGGCACGACCAAGGTGAAAACCGCAGCAGCTTGGGGCACCGGCGAATTGCCGCCAGCGCTTGTGCCGCTGCCGCCGGGTCCTTGTCGGCGAGAAAGGCGAACAGGCGCTCCAGATCCGCCTGGGCGTCGGCGGTGAAGCGGACCTTGTAGCGAGGCACGCCCCTGTCAGCCGTGGGACCTGGCCCGGGCTTTTTTGAGGCGGACGGAGAGTTGTTTCACGACGTCGTCGGCGCTGGCGTACCGCCCCGTGCGGCGGGCCTTGGTGGCGCTCTTCAGGCCCCGCTCGATGAATTGCCGCTGGTCGCGGCGCCGGGCGATGCTGCCCTGCAGGGATTCCAGCATGAAACCGGACAGGGTTTCACCGTCCCGAAGAACCCCCTCAGCCTCGCGCCGCAGGTCGGGTGAAACCCGCAGTGGGGGGATCGTGGTCGTCTTCATGCCAGTTCTACCCTGTATCGCAATTGCGATGCAGTGTAGGCCAGCCGCCCTGTCGAGGTCCAGTGCAGACCTGCGAGCCGTGCGGGGGGACGTTCCGGATCATTGCGAGTAGAATGTGGAAGTGGCCGGCGTGGACGCGCGTTAAATAAAGCCGTGTCGGTCAGGGCTACCCTGCCGGCAGGGTCAGCAGATCGACCGGCAGGTCGGCGATGAAGGGGGCCGCGATGGCGGCTCCGCTGAGCACCCGCCAGTCCACGACAGCATTGCCGACCTCGGCTTCGGGCTTCCGCCACTCGAACCAGTTGATCAGCCGGATTCCGGGATACGCGACCAATGTGTCCCGGTCGAACACCTGGCGCCACCAGGCCTGCTTGATCGACAGTTCATCGTCGCCGCCGGCCTCGGTGTTGTACAGCGCTGCCGTCTCGGTGATGGCCACGGGTTTGCCGTGCTGGACAGAGAACACCTGA
>JBDSWH010000218.1:0-7513 GCA_039926785.1 Gammaproteobacteria bacterium | reverse complement strand
ACCAGTCCCGGTACCGGGCTGTGCGCGTCCTCACCAAGGGGGTCGTCCGCTTCGCCCCGGGACCGAAGGTACTCGCCCATGGCCGGCACCACGGTGCGGCGGAGACCCTGCGCGGGATTCTCCGGGTCCACGAGGCTGGCGTAATAAGGGGTAATGCCGACCGGCAAGGCGCCCTTGTGGTTCTCGACGGCTTGCCGCTCATCGTCGGTCAGCTGGAACATGCGTTCCAGGTCGGCGAGGGCGCGGATCCGCGAGCGATTCTGCCAGCGCCAGTCGTTCCAGTCCCGCAGGCCGGCCTGGGGGTAAAAGCGGCGCCGGAAGGCATCACTGCGGGTACTGACCGTCAGCCGCGGGATTGTCGGTCGGGTGGTGGGGACGGGGGTGAGGTTGACCCGGCCATGGCTGACCGGACTTTGACTGGCCGGTTCCTGATTGACCGGGAGGAGGGCTGGCGCCTGGCCGGGCCCTGTTGTTGCGGATACGGCACCCACAGAAGAAGGGTCCACGACAGTTAAGACTCGCGGCATCGGGACTACCTCGTCGGTGTGCAGAGTAGGCTGAAAGCGTTTCGAGACAGACTCAAACCTGGTTGCCTTCTATGGCCCCGAACGCGGAAGACATTCGCCAGATCCCCAATTCCGCTTCCGGAAATCTGCCCGACTGGTTCGGGCGGCGACGTCTTGCTGCCTGCTAACTTGATAAAAGAGCGACGTTTACGGCTCGATCGCGGGTAAATATACCCACCAGCTTTTGAAAAGCAATACAACAGCATGCTCGCCAACTTTTCCGTCTGCCTTCTCATCACAATGCCGTCGGCATCGGCGCGCATTTCTTTAGCGGGCGACACCAGAGCGCTGTGCTAGGATTTTTCCAGGCGAGGGCCAAATGACACTCATCACCGGCACCGTCATCACCTTCAATGAAGAGGACCACATCGAGGCCTGCGTCGCCTCGTTGCTCCGGGTGTGTACCGAGGTTGTCGTCGTCGACTCCCTCAGCACCGATCGCACCGTCGAGCTCGCGATTGCGGCTGGAGCCCGCGTCATTCCTCAGGCTTACCTCGGTGAGGGACCTCAGCGAAACCTCACCGAGAAGCACGCGGGACACGACTGGATCCTCGCCCTGGACGCCGATGAGCGGCTTGATGACGAGTTGTCGGCGGCCATTCAGGCACTGTCGCTCGACGACCCGGACGAGGCCTACGCGTTCAACCGGAAGAGCTACGTCGGCCCCCGCTGGATCCGCGGTCCCGGCTTTTATCCTGACTTTGTGACGCGCCTCTACAACCGCACCCGGGCGGCCTACGAGCCGAAGCCGGGGCATGCGGGCGTGCTGGCTCCGCGGGTGCGCCGCATTCCCGGCCACATCATTCACTACACTTACGACGGCCTGAGCGACTGGATCGACAAGATCAACTGGCTGACGTCCCGGGATGCCAGAGGTATGTTTGATGCCGGGCGGCCGCCGTCCGCGGCGAAACCGGTCTTGAGTGGCCTCGGCGCTGCGTTTCGCCAGCTCATCCTCCGGGGCGGCCTGCTCCGGGGCACGGACGCCTGGTTAATCACCATTACCAGCATGTTCCGGTCCTTTATGAAGTATCAGAAGCTGAACGAACTTCACGAACGGCACCGGGCGGGCGGGGCGGCACCGGGGGACGGGTTGCAGCTGGGGCGGATGCGGGACGCCAACCGGAACAGGTAGCAAGAAATGGCCAGGTACAAGGACGAATTCTTCAGAGACCGGCACGCCAGGACGGCCTATGCCGCCGAAACCGTGCTCGGCATCCTGCTGCCAGCTCTCCCGCCGCTGCAGTCGGCAGTCGACATCGGCTGTGGCGTCGGAACCTGGCTGTCGGTCCTCAAGGGCCGGGGCGTGCCGGATATTCGTGGCGTGGACGGCCACTGGGTCGACACCAAGAACCTGGTGATACCGCCCGAAGCCTTTTCTCACCACGACCTGCAGGCCGATCTGAATCTGGGCCGACGCTTCGATCTCGCCATCTCGCTGGAAGTGGCGGAGCACCTGCCACCGGTCCGGGCACCGGGGTTTGTCGCCTGGCTCGCCGGGCTGTCCGACGTGGTGCTCTTCTCGGCGGCGACGCCCCGCCAGGGCGGCAAGAACCACTTCAACGAGCAGTGGCAGGAGTACTGGGCCGGCTTGTTTGCAAGCCGGGACTACATTCCCGTCGACCTCATCCGTCCACGGATCTGGGACGACCCGAAGATTGCCACGTGGTATCGCCAGAACCTCCTGGTCTACGTCCGGCGACCAAGACTGGTCGACTTGCCACTGCTGGCGAGTACACCGGGTCCCCTGTCCGTCATTCACCCCGAGGTCTTCATGGCCAAGCTGGACCGGGCGGCGACGGTGGGCGGCGTACTGAAGGCCTGGCGCCGCCGTTGGCGGAGCTAGACCTTGCCCGTCAGCTCCTGATAAAGGTGCAGGTGGGCGGTTACTGAATCTTCCAGCCGGAAATGCCGGCCAATCCGCCCCCGGGCAGCCTCGCCCATCCGGCGCGTTTCCTCGGGATTGCGGTACAGCCGGAGGATCGCGTCGGCCAAGGCCCGGGCGTCACCCGGCGGCACGACAAGACCGCTGATTCCGTCCTCCACCAGTTCGGCATTGCCCCCGGTCGTAGTCACTATGGGCGTCACGCGGTGCACCATCGACTCGATGACGGTCTTCGGGAGGCCTTCGCGCTTGACCGCCGGGAGTACGGAGACTTCGCAGGCGGCGACGACACCCAGCACGTTCTCCCGGAAGCCGATCAGGTGAATGTTGTCCCGGAGCGGACTCGCAGCCGCCAGGCTGAGCATCGGCTCCTGATCCATCGCCTGCCCGATCAGCAGGAAGTGCACGGGGCTGCCCGGGGGCAGCAGGCCGGCGGCGGCAATCAGCACGTCGGCGCCCTTCCGCGGGCGGCTATTGGCGACGCAAACCACCGCGAAGGCTCCCTCCGGCACGCCGAGTTCACCCAGGTCGGCACGGACCGTCCCGTCGTACCAGGCCAGGTCGTGGCCTTTGTAGATCGTCACCAGTTTGGCGGGGTCGTAGACGACGCCAAGGAGGCTCTCGCGGACAGCTTCGGCAACGCAGACGATGCGGGAGACACGCGGACTCAGGTGGGTGAGGTAGCAAATCGGGTCCCAGCGGGAGATGTTGCCGGTCTGGCCCCGGTAGGTCACGACTTTGACCGGCAGGCCAAGGCTGGCGACGATGCCATTCACGATCGCGGGATTGTTGAACAGGTGCACGACGTCATGGCCGCCCGCGCGGAGCACCTGGCGGATCCTCCGCACGGCCTCGAACGAGAATTTCCGGCGCGGAACAAAATCGTGGACCGGAATGCCCGCGGCAGCGAGGCGGTCGCCCCAGTAGCAGCGACGCCGCGTCATGACCTCCACCGCCACGCCCCGGCGCTTGAGGCCGATTATCATCTCGGCTTCGGGCCGGATGTTGTGTATGCCCGGCTTGCCGTAGTTAGTGATAAATAGAACTTTGAGGGCCATGCCGGGCGCTTGCCGTGGGGAAACGTGGTGGCCTGTCATGGTGCGCCCGGACCCCAGGGTGCGCAACTTCTGCCCGGGGCAAATCCGCCTGGCGCCGGCACGCGCCGCCTTCAATCCCGCCGTCGGCTACACTGTGCGGGCATGAATCAAGAGGTGGTCAACGCGCCGGTCGTCTATCACCTCAGACCGCTCTCCACCGGCGCCCACCTGTACGAAGTCACGTGCCGCATCGAACGGCCTTCGCCCGACGGCCAGTTGCTGTCCCTGCCCGCGTGGATCCCGGGCAGCTACCTGGTGCGCGACTACGCGCGACATGTCGTGCAGTTCCAGGCTGAGAGCGGCGGCGAGACCGTCGTCACCGGCAAGCTCGACAAGCACACCTGGCGCGTGGCGCCGGTTGCCGGCGAACTGCTCGTGCGCATCCGCGTCTATGCCGCCGATCCCTCCGTGCGGGGCGCGTGGCTCGACCAGCAGCAGGGCTTCGTCAATGGCGTGTGCGTGTTCCTGCGTGTTCACGGCCAGGAGCGGGCGGCCTCCGTGGTCCACATCGATCCGCCCGACCTGCCAATGACGGCCCCGGGCTGGCGCCTGTCGACGGGACTCCAGCGCCTTACGGGCGGTCAGGGCGAATTCGGTGCGTTTCAGGCGGCCGACTACGACGATCTCATCGATCATCCGATCCTGATGGGGCAGAACACCACCGTGGAGTTCATGGCGGCGGGTGTGCCCCATGCCCTGGTGCTGTCCGGCCTGCCAAATCCCGACCGCGAGCGCCTGCAGGCGGACCTCGCACGGCTCTGCACCTGGCACATCGACTTCTTCGGCCGGCCAGCGCCGATGCGCCGCTACGCCTTCCTGGCCCGGGTGTCTGGCGACGGCTATGGCGGGCTCGAGCACCGATCGTCTGCTGTACTGGCTTGCCGGCGGGATGACATCCCCCAGGTCGGTCTCCCGGTCAGCGAGACGCTCTACCGGCGCTTCCTCGGCCTCGTCAGCCATGAGTACTTCCATGCCTGGCACGTCAAGCGGATCCGCCCCGCGGAGTTCGTCGATGCGGATCCGGGTACGGAGGTCTACACCCACCAGTTGTGGATCTTCGAGGGTATTACGTCCTACTACGATGACCTGGCCCTGCGGCGGAGCGGCCTGATCACGGTCGACCAGTACCTGGAGCTCCTCGGGCGGTCGCTCACCCAGCTGGACCGGACCGCGGGACGTCGCCACCAGACCCTCGAGGAGGCGAGCTTCGATGCCTGGATCAAGTTCTACCGCCCCGACGAGAACTCACCGAACGCCACCATCAGCTATTACCTCAAGGGATCACTGGTCGCGCTGGCGCTGGACCTGGAGCTGCGCGTGCGGACCGCCGGCACCTGTTCGCTGGACGCCGTGATGCGGACGCTTTGGCAGGATTACGGCGCGGACGACAGCCCCGGCCTTCCCGACGGCCAGTTCGAGCGCCTGGCGTCGAGTCTGAGCGGCCTCGATCTGGAACCGTTCTTTCGCCAGACTTTGCGTACGACTATCGATCCCCCGCTGGGCATCCTGCTCGCCCAGTTTGGCGTCCGGCTGCACATGCGCGGCACCGAAAGTGACGCGGACTCAGGTGGCGCGCGCGGCCGGCGGGAGGAGCGCCCGCGCCCCTGGCTCGGTCTCAAGGTGCAGACCGGCGACGGCCGGGTACGCGTGGGCCATGTGGCCGCGGACGGCCCGGCCCAGCAGGCCGGCTTCGCGGCCGGCGATGAACTGCTGGCACTGGGGACCCGGCGTGTCGCTCCCGACAACTGGGAAGCCAGTATCGACCGGCTCATCGTAGGCAGTGACACCGTCTGCCATGTCTTCCGGGACCATCAACTGCTGCAGCTGAACTGCACGCCGGTGGCCGCGCCCCGGGACACCTGCTACCTGAGTCTGGACCCCGACGCCGATGCTGACGTCCTGACCCGCCGCAACGCCTGGCTGGGAATTCCCTAGTCGCCGGCGTCCCGGTGCTAGACTTTTTTGATGCTTGAACTGGGCCTGAAGGTTCTGATCAGTTACCTCGCCGGTGCCCTGAACGGCGCGCTCATCGTGGGGAAGCTGGCCGGCGGCATCGACATCCGGACTCTGGGCAGCGGCAATGCCGGCGGTACGAATGCGCTCCGTACCCAGGGCAAGTGGTTTGCGTTTCGCGTCATGGTCATCGACGTCGGCAAGGGTTACCTTCCCCCGCTGCTCCTGCCCGGCCTGGCCCTGCCCGGCGTTCCGCTCGACCCTGACGTTGCCAGGACCTGGTTGAGCCTGGCGTGTGCCGGCGGCGCCATCATCGGCCACTGCTACCCGGTCTGGTTCGACTTCAAGGGCGGCAAAGGGGCGGCGACGGCCATCGGAGCGCTGCTGGCCATTGCTCCGACGCTCACCGTGCTGGCCCTCCTGGTCTGGTCCCTGGTGTTGACCACCACGGGCTTCGTGGGACTCGCCACCATGCTTGCCGTGGCGGTGTTGCCCGTGTGGGTCGCGCTCCGGGAGCTGCCGGAACAGCGCGAGTTGTTCTGGTTCCTGTCCGCCCTGGCGCTGTTCATCGTCTTCACTCACCGGGACAACATTCGGCGCCTGCGGGCGGGCCGGGAGAACCGTCTCGAAAAGGCGATGTTGTGGCGCCGCTCACGCTAGACCGTCCGGCGGTCCTCGAGCCGCTGGCGGACGGTCACTGGCATTCCGGCGTCGCACTGGGCCAGGCCCTCGGCCTGTCCCGGGCCGCTGTCTGGAAGCAGGTCCGGGCCCTGCGGGCCCTTGGCCTGACCGTCGCAACCGATCGCCGGCGGGGCTACTGCCTCGAGGGTCCTCTGGATCTGCTCAGCGAGCCCGTCGTCCGGGCCGCCCTCTCGCCGGCCACAACCCGGGGCCTCGATGCACTGGAGATCATGATCCTCACCACGTCAACGAATGACCGCCTGACGAGCCGGCCTCCGCCGCCCGCGGGGCGCATGGCGGCGGCAGTGGCCGAGTACCAGACCGGTGGACGCGGCAGGCGTGGCCGCCGCTGGCTGTCCCCGCTCGGCCACGGCATCTGCCTTTCGGTGGCATGGTGCTTCGAAGTGGCGCCTCGGGACCTGCCCGCGCTGAGCCTGGTTGCCGGGGTGGCCGTCGCCCGCGCGCTCGACGGCGCGGGCGTGGCTGGCGTGCAACTGAAGTGGCCCAATGACATCGTGGCGGCGGGCGGCAAGCTGGGCGGCATCCTGGTTGAAGTCTCCGGTGAGCCCGGCGGACCGCTGCGGGCGGTGATCGGCATCGGGCTCAACGTCCGGCCGGTAGCGGGACTTGCGGCGGCGCTTCGGCAGGAAGGCGGCGTACCCGCTGTCGCCGTCGATGACCTCTTGCCGGGTCATCGCGTGCCGCGCAACGTCCTCGTGGCGGCCCTGCTGGATACCCTGCACGCCACGCTGTCGAGCTTTGAGGAGTCCGGGTCCTCGTCGCTCCTGGCGGCATGGAGGGACCGGGATTCCCTGGCCGGTCGGGCGGTCGTCGTCTCCCGGGGCATGGAGTCGTTCCAGGGCGTCGCCTGCGGAATTGCCGACGATGGGGCGCTGCTCGTCGACTGCAATGGCACTATCGTTCCGGTCGTGGCGGGCGACGTCACGCTGCGCGCGCCCTAGTGAAGGCAGGCCCCTGAAATGACGGACTTGAAGTTGCTGGTCGACATCGGCAACAGCCGGATCAAGTGGGCCTTCGGCACGTCCGCGCATTTCGTCGCGCAGGGCGATGTCCCACATGCCGCTGGCGGGCTGGGCGACCTGCTGGATTCCGCACTCCGGCCCGGGGAGATCCGTATTGCCAACGTCGCCGGTATCGGCGCCGGGGACCGCGTCGCGGCCGTTCTCCGGGAACGCTTCGGTTTCAGGGCAGTCTTCGCGGCGGCCGCGGCCCGCGGCGCCGGCGTGCATAACGGCTACACCGACCCCACCCAGCTGGGTGTCGATCGCTGGCTCGCTATCTGCGCCGCCTTCGCCCGGTTTGGCGGCCCA
>JBDSWH010000217.1:0-7451 GCA_039926785.1 Gammaproteobacteria bacterium | reverse complement strand
CGACCTCGATATCCGACACCAGTCCGGCGCGGGCAAAGATTCCTTCGAACAGATCGTGGCTCAGCAGGGTGCCGTCCGTGACCCGGCCGGCCAGCGCCGACTCGAAGGCGTCGACGTCGTAGATGCCCTTGCCCGCGTAGGAACCCTCGCCGAACAAATCCTGGTACACGTCCGACACCGCTGAGGCGTAGGGATCAAGGCCGGGCGCGCTCGACACGATGCGCTGGAACAGCGACCCGTCCAGACCCAGGGGCAGGGAAGGCGTCACCCGCGGCTGGAGTACGGCGTGGCCCTCCACCACCCGGCCGGTGGCGGCGTCGAACCGGGGATGATTGAGGGGGTGGGCCAGCTTGCCGATCAGTCGGCGGGCGGCGTCGCGGGGTAGCCGGGTATCGGCATCGAGGGTGATGACGTAGCGCACGTCCGGAGGGACCGCGGCCGCCGGCGCGCCGGTGTCGACGAAGGTGGTGTCCCTCGCACCGCGCAGCAGGCGATTCAATTCATGGAGCTTCCCGCGCTTGCGCTCCCACCCCAGCCACTTCTGCTGGGTTTCGCTCCATTCCCGCCGGCGGTGAAGTAGCAGGAACCGGTCGCCGGCCGCGCCCGGACCATACAGCCGGTTCAGTCGCGCGATGCCGGCAGCGGCCAAGGCGAGCAGCCCGACGTCGGCCGGGACGTGATCGGTGGCCGCATCGCTCCAGTCCGACAGCAAGGCGAAATGCAGCTCTCCCTCTGGCGAGGCCAGGTAGTGGATTTCCAGACGCTCGATCACTTCGGCGATGGCGTCGGCTGACGTCAGCAACACCGGCACGGCTACCAGCGTCCGCAGGGTCGGTGGGATTCCCTCCCGCAGGGCCAGGCCCGGCAGCGTCGTCGCCGCTATGCCGCGGGTTGCCGCCCGGTTGACGATCGCCATGGCCGCATCCATCGCCGGCAGCAGGCCGAGGACCGCAAGCGCAAGCAACGCCCCTGTACCCGGCGCCCGGTGTCCGACGACAACGAGCAGCAACGCCAGGATGAATGCGGTGGTCAGGACAACGACCGCGATGTAGGGTCCGGCGCCGCGTCGCTTCAGCCAGCGACCGGGCAGGCGCCACAGTGGCGCGCGATATCCGACCGCGGATTCGAAGGCAATCCTGCCATTGGCAATCAGGTGGTACCCGGGATCAAGCTCGCGGCCCGCAGTAGCCGCTGGGCGCCTTGTGGCGGCGATGGCCGCCGAGGCGATCTCGAGTTCGGTGAGGGGCGCCCCCCGGGCCAGTTCCTCGATCCTGCTCCTGTAGAGATTCCGGGTGGCGAAATCCATGCACCGGAAATCACTGCCTGCAGCCAGCACCTCATCAACCAGGCTCACGCTCTCGAAGAAATCGGCCCACTCCAGTTCGGAGATCAGGCGCATGCTCGTGATGATGTTGCGCACGGTGACATTCGATGCGGCCTGCCGCTGGTGCTCGTCCCTCACTACGGCCTCTGCGGTCGTACCTTCTGCGGCCAGCCGTTGATCGAGCCAGGTCAGGGCCGGTGTAACCCGCGGGTCCTGGTCGCGCAGGCGCTGCAGCAGCTGGACGACAAATGCCTTGTGCAATGCCGTTCGACTGGCGTAGGACTTGAGAAGAATTCCCGGCTCGACAGTGTGGTCATTCCCTGACTGCAGGCGCTCCGCCAGTTCATCCGCTTCCTGCCGGGCCGCGCGACTGCTGAGAATGCGTTGGGCAGCCCGCCGCAGGTTTTCCACCAGCACGATTCGGAGGGTGATCGCGACCGCCCAGAGTTCGCCAATGGTCAGTGGCTGCCGGGCCTGGTAGGCCATCACGAACCGTCGCAGCGTGTCCGGTTCGAAATGGCTGTCGGTATGAGCCACGAAAGCCCAGGCGATGCCGAAGACACGGGGATATCCGCTGAACGGTCCGTTCGCGAGCTTGGGTAACTGGCGATAGAACCCGGGCGGAAGGTCTTCGCGAATCTCCCGAATCTGGTCTTCGACGAGGTGGTAGTTGTCGAGCAGCCACTCGGCTGCCGGGGTGATCGGGCGGTGCTCACCAACGGCCCGCGCGATGCCGCGGTAGGCAAGGAGCAACAGAGCCTCATTGTCATTCAAGCGCACGCCAAGTGACTGGCGGCGCGGCGGCTTCGACGTGATGTGCTGCTCGGCGGCCAGGCTGGCGGCGTGCTGCTCGAGACGATCGATGCTGAACAGCTCGCCTCGCAGGACGTCTTCGTTGTCCCAGGGTGGTTTCACGACAAGGGAACCTCGAAAACGGGAGAGTATGGGGGTAACCGGCCGGGAATGGACGAACGGGTCGTGAATGGACGTTCGCCAGCGCACCGACGCCACCTCGGGGCACTCCTATCGTTCGGGTTCGCTCACTGGGTGCAACCCGTACCCGAGCTTCGCCCCGGATCCATCCATGCTGCTTACCGTGACTGACAGCGCCTCTGCCGTCGTGGTCCCCGTCTGCCGGGCCCACTCCGGGTCGGACTGGATCGCGTTGTTTACGCAAGGCGCCGCACGGGATCGCCGGGTGAGCGCCAATACGCTGGACGCGTACGCACGGGATCTGGCCAGCCTCTCACGCTGGGCGGCGGATCAGGAGCGGGACCTCCTGGAGTTTGCTACTGCCGATCTGGCCCGCTACGTGCTGGATCGCACTGCACAGGGCAGGCAACCCTCGACGCTGGCCCGGCACCTGAGCACTTTCCGGCGCTTCTATGCCTTCCTCGTCAGTCGCGGGGTCATGGCGGTGAATCCCGGCGCAACCGTTGTCGCGCCCCAGGATCGTCGACTGGCATCCGGCCTGGTCCAGGACGAGGTCCTGCGCAGCGTGCTGCGGCCAACAGGGCGCCAGTTCGTCTCGCCGGCGGCAGCCTACCGTGCGGAGCGGGACCGGACCATGGTCTGGATGCTCTACAGTACCCGACTCGGCATTTCGGACGTCCGCCTGCTGACCTGGGGGCAGGTTGACGAGCACCGGGCCATCGTCCGGGCGCCACTCCGCACGGGTGCCGTACGCAGCTATGGGCTGGATACAACGCTCCTGGCAGCTCTCAGGACACTGCGCCAGGCTGGGGATAGAGCGGGTTTTGTCCCCGGGGATCGTGCCTATTGCTTTGCCACGGCGTCGGGACTTCCGATGACGCGTCAGGCACTCTGCCATCTGGTCCGGAAATGGGCCACTGACTGCGGACAGGCCGAGCCTGTGACTCCATCTGCCCTCCGGCACACGGGTGAGGTGCACCACGCGGGAAGGGGACGCATCCAGGCTACGCCGCCTGGCGTGTGACCCACGGCTTGAGTCGTCTGTTCGTTACCGAACAGACAGTGATGGACTGGGTGGACAATATCCGCAATGATCATTGTTCCGCGCGCCACGAGCGCCACCCTGGCCGGCAACCGCGTCGACAAGGCGGTTGCCCTCCAGAATGCAATTCTCGGCAGTGCCACGTTCTCCATCATTGCCACTGACGAGCACGGCATCATCCAGCTCTTCAATCGCGGCGCCGAGCGCATGCTGGGCTACACCGCCGAAGAGGTCGTCAACCGGCTCAGCCCAAGCGACCTCCACGACGCGCAGGAAGTCAGCGCCCGCGCGCTGACGCTGAGCGAAGAACTGGATACTTACATCGCCCCCGGTTTTGAGGCCCTCTCCTTCAAGGCCTCGCGCGGCATGGAGGACATCTATGAAGTGACCTGCATCCGCAAGGACGGCTCCCGGTTCCCGGCGGTAGTATCGATCACGGCGCTCCACGGCGAACCAGGGGCCATCATCGGGTACCTCCTGATTGGCGCCGACAATACGCAGCGCAAGCGCATCGAGGAGAACCTGAACGAGGCGATGGCCGCCGCGGACAGCGCCAATCGCGCCAAGACCGACTTCCTTTCCAGCATGAGCCACGAACTGCGCACGCCACTGAACGCGATCCTGGGTTTTGCCCAGCTCATGGACTCCAGCACGCCGCCGCCGACACTGCTCCAGAAGCGCAACCTGGAACAGATCCTGACGGCTGGCTGGTATCTGCTGGAGCTTATTAACGAGGTGCTGGATCTGGCCATGATCGAGTCGGGAAAGGTGACACTCTCCCGCGAGCCGGTTTCCCTGGCGGAGGTTCTGCTCGAGTGCCGGGCCATGATCGAGCCGCAGGCGCAGCAGCGCGGAATCGCGATGACCTTTCCGTCGTTCGACACGACCTACTTCGTCACCGCTGACCGAACGAGGGTCAAGCAGGTGCTGATCAACCTGCTGTTCAACGCCATCAAGTACAACCGCCCCGCCGGCACCGTAACGGTAGAGTGCTCTCACGACAGCCCGGGCGTCCTGCGCATCGGTGTCCGCGACACCGGGGGCGGGCTGACGCCGAAGCAGATGGCCGAACTCTTCCAGCCCTTCAACCGACTTGGCAAAGAGACGGGTGCGGAGGAGGGCACGGGCATTGGCCTGGTCGTCGCCAAGCGCTTGGTTGAGTACATGGGGGGCACGATTGGCGCCGAGAGTGCCGTCGGGCAGGGCAGCCACTTCTGGATCGACCTCAGCCTGACGGACGGCCCCCGGCTGACAGTCGTGGACTCCGACGTATCGATCGTGATGGCATCTGTCGTACCGGCGGACGGGCCGCGCCTGACGATCCTGTATGTCG
Organism: Gammaproteobacteria bacterium; assembly: GCA_039926785.1. Taxonomy (GTDB): domain Bacteria; phylum Pseudomonadota; class Gammaproteobacteria; order Steroidobacterales; genus SHZI01. The sequence goes on along the minus strand of JBDSWH010000217.1, from coordinate 2,819 downwards.
AAGACAATCCAGCCAACCTGGAACTGGTGGAGCAGCTCATGGCCCGCCGCCCCGAACTCCGGTTGCTCGGCGCCGCCGACGGCAACCTCGGCATTGAGTTCGCCCGCACCCGACAACCGAAAGTGATCCTCATGGACGTCAACCTTCCCGGCATCAGCGGCCTTGAGGCCATGAAAGTCCTGCGAGCAGATCCCGCCACGGCGCACATCCCCATCATCGCGCTCAGCGCCAACGCCATTCCCCGCGACATCGAGAAGGCGCTGGAAGCTGGCTTCTTCGACTACCTGACCAAGCCGATCAGGGTCAACCAGTTCATGGAGTCGCTCGACACGGCGTTGCGCTTCGCCGACGCGGGTCCTGCCCGCGCTGCAACGGCAGCATCGGAATGAAGATTTCGGAAGCAGACGTGCTCGCCTCCAGCATCCTCATCGTTGACGACCAGCAGGCCAATGTCACCCTGCTGGAGCAGCTGCTGGAGGCGAGTGGCTACTGGAACGTGACCTCGACAATGGATTCGATGACGGTCTGCGCCCTGCATCGTGAGCATCGCTACGACCTGATCCTGCTGGACCTGCAAATGCCCGGCATGGACGGCTTCGAAGTGATCGAGGGCCTGAAGACCAACGAGGCCGACAGCTACCTGCCGGTCCTCGTGATAACTGCCCAGCCGGGTCACAAGTTGCGCGCCCTACAGGCGGGTGCGAGGGATTTCATCAGCAAGCCGTTCGATCTCGTCGAGGCGCAGACCCGTATCCGGAACACCCTGGAGGTCCGTCTCCTGTACCGAAAACTCGAGGGCTACAACGCCCTGCTGGAGAAGACAGTGCAGGAGCGCACGGCAGAGCTTCGGGAGAGCGAAGCCCGTTATCGCAGCCTCACCGAACTGGCCTCCGACTGGTACTGGGAGCAGGACGAGAAAGGCATATTCACGCGAGTCTCGGGTCCGGTCCTCGAGATGCTTGGTATCCGTGTCGACGGACTCGCGGAGGGTGCAGGCCGTGGTGAGGTGAGCGGCTGGAATCCGGCAGAACGTCAACTGCTGCTGGCGGCGATTGCAGCCCGTCGACCCTTCCTCGATTTCGTCCTGAGTCACGTGAATCCTGATGGCCAGGAACAGAAGTTCCAGGTCAGCGGTGAGCCGATGTTCAACCAGGCCTGCCGGTTCATTGGCTATCGCGGGATCGGGGTCCAGCTCCCCGAGCCGGTCTAGTGATTCATGGCCCCAGCTCACAACCCGAGTCAGAACTATCTGCTTGCGGCGCTGCCCGCCGCGGAGTTCGGGCGCCTGGCGCCGCATCTCGAGCTGTCGGTCCTGCCACTTGGTGAGCGGCTCTACGGTCCCGGAGAACAGTTGCAGCACGCCTACTTTCCAACATCGGCGATCGTTTCCCTGCATTATGTGCTGGAGTCCGGGGCCACCGCCGAGACCGCCGGGGTTGGCCATGAAGGCGTCGTTGGCGTGTCGCTGTTCATGGGTGGCGATACGACGCCCAGCTCGGCAGTGGTGCAGGCGGCGGGGCATGCCTATCGGCTGGACCGTCACCTGCTGCTGCAGGAGTTCAACCGCGCCGGCCTGCTGCAGCGGGTGTTGCTCCGCTACACCCAGGCACTGATGACCCAGGTCACCCAGACGGCGGCCTGCAATCGACACCATTCGGTGGAGCAGAGGCTGTGCCGCTGGCTGCTGCTGGCGGCCGACCGCAGTCCCGAACGCGAGCTGGTCATGACCCACGAACTCGTTGCCGGAATGCTCGGCGTGCGGCGCGAGGGCGTCACGGAGGCGGCGGGCAAGCTGCAGCAGGCGGGGTGCATCCGCTACCGCCGGGGCCATATGTCCGTGCTCGACCTGAGCAAGCTGCAGGACCGGGCCTGCGAATGTTATGCCGTCGTTCGGAAGGAGAATGGGCGGCTGCTATCCGATGTGCGCTACCGGCAGGACATGGCGGTAGCGCTACCCACCTGAGTTCATCTGGCAGGGCCGCCGGGCAGCAGGCGATCGAATTCCCGCTTCACCACGGCATAGCACTCGCAGGCTTGCCCCTCCAGGCCGGGGCGGTCCAGCACAACGATCCGCCCGCGGCTGTAGCTGATCAGGCCCAGCTTCTGCAGCTTGCCGGCGGACTCCGTGACGCCCTCGCGCCGCACGCCCAGCATGTTCGCAATCAGTTCCTGCGTCATCACCAGTTCCGTCGAGTCCAGGCGATCCAGGCTCAACAATAGCCAGCGGCATAGTTGCTGTTCCACCGAATGGTGACGATTGCACACCGCGGTCTGGGCCATCTGTGTAATGAGAGCCTGGGTATACCGAAGCATCAGGCGCTGGACCGGCCCTGCGTGACTGAATTCTTCCTTGATCGCTTTCCCGGGCAGACGGTAGGCATGCCCGGCGCTCTGTACGATCGCCCGGCTCGGCGTGGTTTCACCCCCCATGAACAGTGCGACTCCGACCATACCTTCCTTGCCGACGATCGCGATCTCAGCCGAATGCCCGTCCTCCATCACGTAGAGGAGCGACACGATGCAGTTGGTGGGGAAGTACACGTGCTGCAGGGGCATGCCTGACTCGTACAGGACATGCCCGAGGGGCATGGGCGTGAGTTCCAGCCGCGGCTCCACGCGTTCCCACTCCACCGGCGCCAGGGTGGCGAGCAGGCGGTTTTGACGGGGATAGTGCTTGGTGGCGATGGGGGCCTCCGGAGTAGATCGCAGCTTATCCCCCCCGGCGAGTGTCCGCTAGCGAACAGTGATTATGTCATGCCGGTGTACGCCAGCGTGCAGACCCGGTGGCGGGCTTCCCCGCATGCTCTCCCGGCAGATCA
>JBDSWH010000216.1:0-3446 GCA_039926785.1 Gammaproteobacteria bacterium | reverse complement strand
CGACGAGGCCGATATCACCGCATTGGAGGCCCGGCGCCAGTCGCTCAAAGCGGAAGCCACGAAGGCGGGAGTCAAGCTGACGCCGCTGGCATTCTTCATCCGGGCCTCCGTGCTGGCCCTGAAGCAGTTTCCCGATTTCAACAGTTCGCTCTCCGAGGACGGCGCCAGCCTCGTCCGGAAGAACTACTGGCACATCGGCTTCGCGGCAGATACGCCCCAGGGCCTGGTCGTGCCCGTGATCCGGGACGCCGACAGCAAGGATGTCTTCGCCATTGCGCGGGATCTCGCCACATTGTCCGAAAAGGCGCGGGCGGGTAAAGTCACCGCCGCCGAAATGCAGGGCGGCACCTTCACGGTCTCCAGCCTGGGCGGCATCGGCGGCACCCACTTCACGCCCATCGTCAACGCGCCCGAGGTGGCGATACTCGGTGTCGGCCGGGCCCAGACAAAGCCGGTCTGGGACAAGGGCCAGTTCGTGCCCCGCCTGCTGGTGCCCCTCTCGCTGTCCTACGACCATCGAGTCATCGACGGCGCCACCGGCGTCCGCTTCTCCACCGTCCTCGTCGGCCTGCTGGCGAACGTGGACGAGCTCCTGAAGGGCTGACGGACCATGTCATTGCTGGACGTGAAGGTGCCGAACCTGGGCGACTTCAAGGACGTGGAGATCATTGAAATCCACGTGAAGCCGGGCGATACGGTCGCGGTGGAAGCGCCACTGATCACACTCGAGACCGACAAGGCGGCCATGGAAGTGCCCGCGCCGGCCGCGGGGATCGTCAGGGACGTCGTGGTCCAGAAGGGTGCCAAGGTCAACGAAGGTTCGATGATCCTGCGCCTCGAGGTGGCAGCGCCAGCCGTTAGCACGGCAGGCCCGTCGGCGCCGCCGCTGCCCGCTGCCGCGCCGACACCGATCGCGACGGTCGCTGCCGCGCCGTTGGCCGGCTATAGCGGCACCGTCGACCTCAATGCCGACGTGCTGGTGCTGGGTGCCGGCCCGGGCGGCTATCCCGCCGCCTTCCGCGCCGCCGACCTGGGCCTCAACGTGACGCTGGTCGAACGCTGGCCGGCATTGGGTGGCGTCTGCCTGAACGTGGGCTGCATTCCGTCCAAGGCACTGCTCCACGCGGCCAAGGTCATCGAGGAGGCCGAGTCCATGGCCGCGTGCGGTGTGACCTTCGGCCAGCCCCGGATTGATCTCGACGGTTTGCGCGGCTGGAAGGACCGGGTGGTCGGCAAACTGACCGTAGGCCTCGCGCAGCTGGCGAAGCAGCGCAAGGTGACTGTGGTGCAGGGCACCGGCAGTTTCCTCTCACCCCATCACCTCGAAGTGACCGACGGCGACACCCGGCAGGTGATTGCCTTCAAGATCTGCGTCATCGCCGCCGGCTCGGAGCCGGTGCGGCTGCCGGGCTTTCCGGAGGATCCGCGGATCATCGATTCCACGGGCGCGCTCGAGCTGAAGTCGATTCCCAAGACGATGCTGGTGGTGGGCGGCGGCATCATCGGCCTGGAAATGGCCACGGTCTACGATGCACTGGGCACCAAGGTCTCGGTCGTCGAGCTGACCGACGCGCTGATGCCGGGCACGGACCCGGATCTGGTGAGGCCATTGCAGAAGCGGATCGCGAAGCGTTACGCCCAGATTCTGCTGGGCACCAAGGTGGCGAAAATAGAGCCGGCAGCGGACGGCCTGCATGTGATGTTCGAGGGAAAGACCACGGGTACCCAGACTTTCGACAGCGTGCTGATGTCCGTTGGCCGCTCACCGAATGGCCAGCGAATCGGGGCCGCAAAGGCCGGCGTCAACGTGGATGGCCGTGGCTTCATCGCGGTCGACAAGCAAATGCGCACAAACGTGCCGCATATCTTCGCGGTGGGGGATATCGTCGGCCAGCCCATGTTGGCCCACAAGGCGAATCACGAGGGCCGGGTAGCCGCCGAGGTGGCGGCGGGCATGAAAGTGGCCTTTGACGCCCGGGTCATCCCCTCGGTGGCCTACACCGATCCCGAGATTGCATGGGTCGGTGTGACCGAGACCGAGGCAAAGGCCAAGGGCATCGCCTACGGCAAGGGGACGTTTCCCTGGGCGGCAAGCGGCCGGTCGCTGGGCAACAACCGTGACGAAGGCATCACCAAGATCCTCTTCGATGAGTCGACCCACCGGGTGATCGGCGCGGGCATCGTGGGGCCCAACGCCGGCGAGCTGATCAGTGAAGTGGCGCTCGCTATCGAGATGGGCTGTGACGCTGCCGACATCGGCCTCACGATCCACCCTCATCCGACTCTGTCGGAAACGGTCGCTTTTGCGGCCGAGGCGTTCGAGGGAACTCTGATTGACTTGTACCTGCCGCGGAAGAAGAGCGGGACCTAACCGGTCGCCGGCTAGTTCCGCGCGACGTGGATCAGCGCATAACCTGAGAACACCACCTGCGGTACCGCCATGCCGACGATGGTGCCGGCCGATTCCGCCCGGATGCCGTAGCGCTGGTCGGTGAAAGGGTCGTCGATATGCGCAATTGACTCGCCGGCCACGATGACGGCGCCGAGAGGCTTCTCTGCATAGAACACGCCGCCCTGGCCGACGGGCACCCGCAGCCAGCGGGCGCTCGCATAGACGTGGGACTCCGGCGTCAAGTCGGTGGGTTTGCCAGTCACCATGCCCAGGCCCATCATCACGTTGCGGACACCCTGCACTCCACGCGCGATCTCGACCGGTTCAAAGCGCAGTGGCAGCCCCGCTTCGTAGATGATGGCGGGAATACCGGCATCCATCACCTCCCGGCGCAGGCTGCCGTGAGGCCCGGCTCCACCCATCACCACCGCAGCGCCAAAACGCCGGGCCAGGTCCAGCGCCCGCGGATTGGCCAGGTCGACCCGTACCTGCGGCACGTTGGCCCGGTCGAAGGAACCCGTGTGCAGGTCAATCAGCGCGTCGCAGTGCGCCTTTACGGTGTCGAAGATGATGCCGGCAATCAGCGATGTGTTGCTGCCTTTCGCGTCGCCCGGGAACGCCCGGTTCAGGTCTCGCCGGTCCGGCATGTAGCGGCTGCCGGTACGGAAGCCATTGACATTGATGGCGGGCAGCGCAATGAGCGTGCCAGCGAACTGCCGCTCATCGGTTTGCGCAAAGGCTGTGCGCGCAACTTCGAAACCGTTGCGCTCGTCGCCGTGGATCAGCGCGGTCAGGCACAGGGTCGGGCCGGGCTTGTTGCCCCGCGCAGCGAAAACGGCGGTGTTCAGGAATGAGCCCTCGAACGTCGGAACCTCCTGGAAGGAGAATTTGCGCTTCTCGCCGGGGTTGATCGTGCGCTCGAGCAGTTCGAGGGGTCCCCATGCCGGTGATGGCGGGTCCGCTGCCCATGCTGGCTGGACCAGAGCGAGCAAGCTCAACAGCAGGGTGCGTGATGAGTTCATTCCGGTAGTCTATGGGCTACCTTGCGGGCCCG
>JBDSWH010000215.1:0-6797 GCA_039926785.1 Gammaproteobacteria bacterium | reverse complement strand
CGCGCCGCGGGCTGAGTACGACCGGTTGATGGAGGATTCGGGGTTTGTGGAGAAGACGTTGAAGGTGGGGGCGGAGAGGGCGCGGGGGATGGCGACACCGTTTTTGGGCGCAATTAGGCAAGCGGTGGGCATTCGGGGGTTGGGCTGAAACGTGGCCTGCCTGAAGGGCGTGAACCCCTTCGACCTGGGGGCAGTGCCGACGTACGATGGGGTCAACCATCCGGCCGATCGCTAGAGACCAGCCATCCATGACCTCCGCTTACCCAATCCCCGGCGGCTGCACCTGCCGCCACATCCGCTACCAGCTCGAATCCTCCCCGCTGTTCGTCCACTGCTGCCACTGCCGGTGGTGCCAGCGGGAGACCGGGGCGTCCTTCGCGCTGAACGCCATGATCGAGAGCGACCGGATCACGGTGCTTGGCGACGACGTGCCCGAGTTCGTGGCCACGCCGTCCAACAGCGGCAAGGGGCAGCACGTTGCCCGCTGCCCCAAGTGCCGGGTCGCGGTGTGGAGCCACTACGCCGGCGCGGGAATCCTGGTCGCCTTCGTCCGGGTCGGAACGCTGGACGAGCCGGATCGGTTGCCGCCGGACATCCACATATTCACGGCATCGAAGCAGCCCTGGGTCATCCTCCCGCCCGGCGCTCCTGCGGTGCCGGAGTACTACGACAGCAAGCAGTATTGGCCGGCGGAGAGCCTGGCGCGGCGGGCGGCGATGCCATGACCGTAGTAGTTCGCGCTGCTGATTTCTCTGAAGCTAGAGGGTGACCAAAAGTACCATCAGGTAGTTCGTGCGGGAGTCAGTCAGGAGGAATTCCGCCTTGATCCGCCGGTCGAGCGTCGAGCTGATCGCAAGTGTGGTGGTCCTTGTCGGCATGCCGGCAGCCGCCGACGAGGCGCCACTGGCCGTCCCCAGCGACCCGACTGCCAAATACTTCCTTCTTCAACGCGAAGATGATCCTTCTAAACCGCGGTTAATGGTCAGGCGGGTCGGACCGGGCAGCGTTCACTACTTTCAGAATTCGTATGACTGCCGCAATCGGTCCGTCAGTCATAGTGGTGCGGGCGACAGCCTGCAGGCCATGCAGCGTTCCCGGCTGGACTACAAGAGCACACCAACTATTAGGGGCACGCCCGACTACGATCTCTGGGTAGTGGCCTGCGTTACAACCAGGCCGCCTGAAGAGAAAATGCGGGCAGAAAGGATCGCCGCGATGGACGCGCAGTTGAGGGTCGAGCAGCGTATCCGCGAAACGCAGCCACGACGGCGGGAAGGCCCTCTGAGAGCTGCCAACATTACCGACAAGGAAGTGCAGAAGATCAGGTCTGTAGCAGCGGACCTTGCGCCGGGCGCAATCGTAAACATCGGGGGCGTCGTATCGGGCTGTCCGTGTGAGGATGGCCCGGCCTGCTCAGCCCAGGTGTGGATCGTGGCGTTTCGCCCCGAGAAGAGCACGGGGCTGCTGCTTTCCAGGATCAGCCGAGAGTGGACTGTCGGCCCCGTCCAGCAGTGGTGGCTGGAATATGCGGCCCTCCAAAGCCGTGGTCGACTGTCTATCGACGAACAGGATCCACTGAACGACAGATTTCCGGTGTGCCCCGCCGAGTAGGTGCTGCCCGAGCGATCAACTAAGGCACGGCCAAATCCGTAGTTTCGATGGGCTGTTGGTTAGCGCCTCGAAGACGTCGGGACGACCCGTGGCATCCTATGCATGCAGGCCCCGAAAGGAACTTATCGCCATGCAGAAGCACTCGGGTAGCTGTCACTGCGGCGCCGTTCGCTTCGAGATCGAGACAGACTTCCCCGAGCTCACCATGTGCGACTGCTCCATGTGCCGACGCAGGAATTCCCTCATGGTCAAGGTCCACGAAAGCCGGTTCAGATTGCTCGCGGGCGAGGAATTACTCACCGAGTACCAGTTCCACACCAAAACCGCTCGCCACTTCTTCTGCAAGGTCTGCGGCATCTACCCATTCCATCGCAAACGCGTGACTCCGGATTACCTGGGGATTAATGTCTTCTGCCTTCGGGACTTCGACCCAACGGGCATTCCGGTGCGCCGGGCGGCGGGGGCCGCAATGCCATAAGCTTGGGCGACTGCGGAGCTGATTGGCTATGGTTAGGGAGGCGTGATGCCGGATCTCATCCGCTGGGTACCGGGCCTGCAGGTCCTGCGGCGGTACGAGGCTGCCTGGCTGCTACAGGATGTGGTGGCAGGCATCGTACTCACCACCATGCTGGTGCCGGTCGGCATTGCCTATGCCGTGGCGTCGGGCGTTCCCGGCATCTACGGGCTCTACGCGACGATCTTTCCGCTGCTTGCCTATGCCCTGTTCGGACCGAGCCGCATTCTGGTACTGGGCCCGGATTCCTCGCTCGCCGCAGTGATTCTCGCCGTCGTGTTACCGCTCTCCGGTGGGGACGCGGGACGGGCGGTGGCCATAGCCAGCATGATGGCGATTGTCTCGGGGCTCGTCTGCATCCTGATCGGGCTGCTGCGGCTGGGTTTCGTCACGGAGCTGCTGTCGAAGCCGATCCGCTATGGGTACATGAATGGCATCGCGCTCACGGTGCTCATCAGCCAGCTTCCCAAGCTGTTCGGTTTTTCGATCGACGATGCAGGCCCATTGCGGGACTTGGCGCTGATAGTCAAAGCAGTCGCCGGCGGTGAGGCCAACTGGACTGCCTTCGCCATGGGTGCCGGGACGCTCGTTACCATCCTTGCCCTGAAGCCGTTTACGCGCATTCCCGGCATCCTGATCGCCGTGGTGGGCGCGACGATCGTGGTTGGCTTGCTCGGTCTCGACCAGTCGGCGGCGGTGAAGGTGCTCGGCCCATTGCCGCAGGGGTTGCCGTCGTTCGCGATTCCGACGATCGACCTGGCCACCCTGAGCCAGGTGGTCATCGGTGGTTGCGCCGTGGCGATGGTCGCGTTCGCCGACACGAGCGTCCTGTCGCGGACGTATGCCGCGCGCACACGCACTTCCGTCGATCCGAACCAGGAAATGGTGGGTCTGGGTGCCGCGAACCTTGCCGCCGGGCTCTTCCAGGGCTTTCCGATCAGCAGCAGTTCCTCGCGCACACCGGTCGCAGAGTCTGCCGGTTCGAAGACCCAACTGACTGGCGTCGTCGGCGCTGTCGCAGTGGCTCTGCTCCTGGTATTCGCACCCAATCTCCTCGGCAAACTGCCGAGCAGTGCGCTGGCGGCAGTGGTGATTGCCGCCGCCCTCGGGTTGTTCGAGTTTGCCGACCTGCGCCGCATCTTTCGCATCCAGCAGTGGGAATTCTGGTTGTCCGTGGCCTGCTTTGCTGGTGTGGCCGTATTCGGCGTGATTCCCGGCATTGGCCTGGCAATTCTGCTCGCGGTCATTGAGTTCCTGTGGGACGGCTGGCGGCCCCATTACGCCGTGCTGGGCCGGGTCGACGGGATCCGCGGCTATCACGACCTCAAGCGTTACCCCCACGCGCGGCTCATACCGGGCCTGCTGTTGTTCCGCTGGGATGCGCCCCTGTTCTTCGCCAATGCGGAATTGTTTCACCAGTGCGTTCTCGAAGCCGTAGCGAGCGTGCCGCAGCCGCTGAAGCGGATCATCGTGGCCGCCGAGCCGGTCACCAGCATCGACGTGACGTCCGCCGACATGCTTCAGGAATTCGCACAGTCCCTTCGGGCATCGGGAGTCGAGCTGCGCTTTGCCGAACTGAAGGACCCGGTCAAGGACAAGCTGAAGCGCTTCGAGATGCTCGAGCGATTCGACGCCGAGAATTTCTATCCCACGCTGGGCGCCGCCATCGACGCCTACCTGGAAGAGTACGCGGTGGACTGGAAACCCTGAGTGGGTCGCCCCGTCAGGGGGGCGGGTAAAAATAGTGGGCGAGCCACCCCGACGCATAGAGACCCAGGCCGAAGATCGCGTGGGTGATGACGCTCTGTAGGCGGGCGGCGGCGGGGCGGGGTGTACGCGAAGCCGCGATCCCGGCCCCCATGCCAGGCTGCATCAGCAGGAAGGGAGCCGCCACGGCCCCAATCCCGACGATCAGGGCGGGAACCAGCGTCGGGCGCTGAAGCCACGCGGGACCCCAGATACCGGTCAGCACGGCCGCGAACGCGATACCGATCAGGTAGTGGGCCGTCCAGCCGAGCACCCGTTCTCCGCGCACCGGTGGAACCTTCGCCATGGAATCGTGGCGGAAGCGCCCGCGGGTCATATGGGCCAGCCAGCGGCCCACCAGACCGTAGTCCGGGGCGGGAATGCCGAGCAGGGGCTTGCGGGCGATTCCCCAGAGGTCCATCAGGGCTGTCGCGCCCACGCCGGTGATCAGCATGCATGGCAGAACATTCATGATCTTCTCGGTGACTTTTTGGGAACAGGGTTCACAGGTCCGTAATCTGGCGTCGACAAATCGGTATATACCAGTATATCCTCATGCCATGTCATTCCTGACGAGAATCGGCGCGGCGCTCGAATCGTCTGGCGTCCGCTACGCGCTGGTGGGAGGCTATGCCGTTGCGCTCCATGGTGCCGTGCGCGGCACGGTCGACGTGGACGTCATCCTCGCGTGGGATGCCCGCTCCTTGCGGGCAGCAGAGGCGGCCCTGAAGGCCATTGGACTGGTGTCCCGCCTGCCCATCACCGCCGACGAGGTGTTCAAGTTCCGCGACGAGTACATCCGCAACCGGAACCTCATCGCCTGGAACTTCTATAACCCGCAGGATCTCACCGAGCAGCTGGACATCGTCATTTCGACGGACCTGAAGGGCAAACGGGTCAAGAACATCAGGACTGGCGACGGCGTACTGCGCGTACTCGCCCTGAAGGATCTCATAGCCATGAAGCGCGCCAGTGGACGCCCCCAGGACCTGGCGGACGTCGCGGCGCTCGAGAACCTTCCGTGAGGCCTGTTCAATACTTCACACCGGACTACCTCGAGCAGTGCCGGCAAATGACGCCCGATCAGATCATCCGCTTCGTGGAAGACTTCAGGCGGCTGCACGGCGCGGCACTCCAGGGCGCTGTGCGGTCGAAATCGCGGCTGATCAGCCTCAAGGTGCCGGAGGATCTACTGGAGGCATTCAAGACGAAAGCCCGCCTGTCGGGACGGCCCTATCAGGCACAGATCAAGGACCTGATGACGGCCTGGCTCGTTGGGCAAGGACGTCCCGGTGCTTGAACTCCGCCCGACCTGCGAAAACTGCAACAAGACGCTACCTCCGGACTCCCTGCAAGCGCGGATCTGCAGCTACGAGTGCACCTTCTGCGCCGCGTGTGTCGAGACCGTCCTGCAAGACGTCTGCCCGAACTGCGGCGGTGGGTTGGTTGCGCGCCCCGTCCGGCCGGCAAAGAACTGGAAGGGCGACAACTTCCTCGACAAGGATCCAGCGAGCACGACAGTGAAGCACCGGCCCGTGGATCCGGGCGCTCACGCGCGCTTTGTAGACGTGATCAAGGCAATAGCGCCGAACAAGCGGTGAACGGCGTCGGAATCAGGCCTCGCCCTGGTGCGGACGGCGCACGTCGGTGGCTACAAAGCCCTTCAGCGCGGCCATGCGATCCACCCACGCCCTGACGGCGGGAAAATCGGCATAGTCGAGTTGGCGGCCCAGCTTGGTCATCAGGTAGGCAGCAAGGGCGAAGTCCACCACCGTCAGCTGCCCCAGCATGAACTCGCGCCCGTCCAGTTGGCCCTGGAGTATCCGGAGCATCGGCGCCGCCGACGACAGGTCCTTTACGTCGGCGGTCTTCAGTGCGCCCATTGCCGGCATCAGGTGGCAACTTTGCCAGTGCAGCCAGCGGTCCACGTCGGCGCGCCCGCGCGCATCGGTCGGCAGCGCCCTCGTCTCGGGGAACTTCGTGGCGAGGTAGGTCAGGATGGCATTGGATTCCCACAGGCAGAAGTCGCCGTCCGTCAGCGCCGGAACCCGCCCCATGGGATTGATGGCCCGAAAGGCGGCGCTCTCCGTTTCGTGATCCTTGAAACTGACGTGGTGGATTTCGACGGCGAGGTCGTAGTGCAGGACGAAGGCTTCCACTTTCCGGTTGTTGGGAGTGACCGTAAAGGTGTAAAGGCGCACTAGATCCACCCCGCCCGCACCAAGCGCCGGTACAGCAGCGTGCAGGCTAGTGCGGTGCCACCGACGACCAACGGGTAGCCGAATTCTTCCCCCAGCTCCGGCATGAACCTGAAATTCATGCCATACATGCTGAAGACCACGGTCGGAATGGCCAGGATGGCGCCCCAGCCGGCGAGGCGTTTCACCACTTCGTTCTGCCCCACGGTCACCAGCGCCAGGTTGACCTGGATTGCGGTGGTGAGCATCTCGCGGATCGTGTCCACGCCCTTGGTGATACGGGTCACGTGGTCCTCGATATCACGAAAGTAGGGGCGCAACTCCTTGCGGACGATGTCCTCATGGAAGCGGATCAGCTGGCTGCTGATGTCGTTGATCGGGCCCACCGCGTCCCGCAGTTTGATCAGCTCGCCCTTCAGCTTGTAGAGGCGGCCGATCGATTCCCGGTCGAAGGACTTTTCGAAGATCTCCTGCTCCAGCTCCTGGAACCGGGCCTGCAGACGCTCGGCGACGGGCTGGTAGTTGTCCACGATGAAGTCGACGACGGAATACAGCGCGTAGCCGGGTCCCATGCCCAGCCGGACGGGCGCCGTCTCGCACTTCTGGCGGACGGGTGCGTAGCTTACGGACGACCCGTGGCGGATGGTCACGATGTAGTTCGTCCCCACGAACAGGTGGGTTTCACCGAACTGCACTTCGTCGTTCACCAGCTGGGCGGTGTCGACCAC
>JBDSWH010000214.1:0-4248 GCA_039926785.1 Gammaproteobacteria bacterium | reverse complement strand
GGCATCAATCCCCGGCGCATTCTCTACACACCCAACTTTGCCCCAAGGCAGGACTACGCGTTCGGGCTGGAACGGGGTGTCTGGCTCACGCTCGACAACCTGCATCCGCTGCGCCATTGGTCGGATCTGTTCCGTGGGCAGCAGGTCTTCCTGCGTATCGACACGGGACACGGTCGTGGACATCACCAGCACGTCAAGACGGCGGGTACGCACTCCAAGTTCGGCATTCCACTGTTCGAACTCGAGGAAGCGCGGCAACTGCTCTCGGCCTCCGGCGCCATGGTCGTGGGTTTGCACGCCCACGTGGGCAGCGGCATCCTGACACCCGAGAACTGGCAGGAAGTGGGCCGCGATCTCGTGGCGGCAGCGGAGGACTTTCCGGACCTGCGCTATCTCGACCTGGGCGGCGGACTGGGTGTACCCGAGAAGGTCGGCCAGTCACCACTGGATATGGCTGCCGTTGACGCCGGAATTGCCGAGATTCGCGCGGCCCGGCCGGGTCTCGAGGTCTGGCTGGAACCTGGTCGATACCTGGTCGCCGAGGCTGGCGTTCTCGTCGCTACGGTCACCCAGACCAAAGGCAAGGGCCAGGTCCAATACGTCGGGGTCAGCACGGGCATGAACAGCCTGATTCGTCCCGCACTCTACGGTGCGTACCACGAGATCGCGAATCTCAGTCGTTGGGGCAGTCCTTCCACCCAGATCGTGTCGGTGGTCGGTCCCATCTGCGAAACAGGGGATCGCCTGGGTGCCGACCGTCTTTTACCCAAGTGCTCGGAGGGTGATGTCCTCGCGATTGCCAACGCAGGGGCGTACGGCTTCGTCATGAGTTCCCGGTACAACATGCGGGAACCGGCAGTCGAAATAGCGATCTGACCGGTGCGTGGCACCGCGCCCTTGCTAGGGCCGGTGGCGGCGCTGCAACTCCTGAAGGACTTCGTCCAGGCTGACCTCGCGCGCTGCCAGCAGCACGAGGACGTGATAAAGCAGGTCAGCTGTCTCGCCAACGACGCTTGCCCGATCGTCACCGACACCGGCCAGCGCCAGTTCGACGCCTTCCTCGCCCACTTTCTGGGCAATGCGCTGGCGTCCTGAAGCCAGGAGCGATGCCGTGTAGCTCGCTTCGGGGGAAGCCGTGCGACGAGCCGCAATGACGCGTTCGAGTTCCCGGAGAATATTCAACCCATCCGTCATGACCGCACCTCGATCCCTGCATCGCGCAGGAAGTTCTTCAATGGGCCGATCTGCATCAGGCCACGGTGAAACACGCTCGCTGCCAGGGCGCCATCCACGGCAGCTTTGGAAAACACTTCGGCAAAATGCGGCATGGTGCCCGCACCGCCAGAAGCAATCAGTGGCACCGCGCAAATCGACCGTATCTGCTGCAGTTGGGGGATGTCGTAGCCATGGCGCACGCCGTCCTGGTTCATGCAGTTCAAGACGATTTCACCCGCGCCACGGTCCTGGACCTGCCTGACCCATTCTGCCGTGTCGAGACCGGCGAACGCGGTCTTGGCGGGATCACCCGTGTCGCGATAGACCCGGTAAGCGCCGTTTTCCTCCCGGCTGTCGATTCCCACCACCACGCATTGAGACCCAAAGCGACGGGCCAACCCGGTGACGAGCCCCGGATCAGCGAGGGCCGGGCTATTGATCGAAATCTTGTCTGCGCCGTTGCGCAGAACTTCCTCGGCGTCGGCCACGCTGCGAATGCCGCCGGCCACGCAGAAGGGGATGTCCAGCACCTCTGCCACCCGGGTAACCCAGTTACGGTCCACCGACCGTTGCTCGGGACTGGCTGTGATGTCGTAGAACACCAGTTCGTCCGCTCCCTCATCCCGGTAGCGACGGGCGAGTTCGATGATTTCCCCAACGACCTCGTGATTGCGGAACTGGACGCCCTTGACCACCTGTCCATCCCGCACGTCCAGGCAGGGAATTATGCGGCGCGCGAGAATGACTCGATCTCCTCAAGAGTCAGGCGCCCATCCAGCAAGGCCGTGCCGGTGACTACGGCGGCTACACCTGTCGTGGCAAGCTGGCGCAGGTCATGCAGGGAGCCGACGCCGCCGGATGCAATGACCGCGGCATCCGGGAAACGCCGCGTGCATTCCGCGTACAGGGCCAGGTTTGGCCCGGCCAGCGTTCCGTCCTGGGCGACATCGGTGCACAGAAAATGCCGGGCGCCACGGGCACAGAAGCGCTCCAGCAGGTCCCAGAGGCGGCTGCCGCTGTCCTTAACCCAGCCGCGGGTCAGAACCCTGGGGTCGGACCCGTCGGCAACCCGCACGTCGAAGGCGAGGACCAGGTGCTCCGCGCCCAGTTTCTCCAGCCATTCCAGGGCGGTGCCCGGACTCTCGGCCGCCACTGACCCGATGACCACGCGATCGGCGCCGGCCGCGCGCAATGCGAGGGCCCGGTCCAGGTGACGCAATCCGCCGCCGGCCTGGACCGCGAGCCCGACCTCGCTGGCCATGGTGCCGATCAGGTCCATGTTCTGCGGGCTGCCCGTCCTGGCGCCATCCAGATCGACCACATGAAGGCGGCGTAGTCCGGCATCCCGGTAGCGGCGGGCCAGGTCCACGGGATCCGCGCTGTAGACGGTGACCTGTTCGAAGTCGCCCTGATACAGCCGGACGCACTGGCGCCCGAGCAGGTCGATAGCGGGAATGACCTCCATGCTCAGTTCTGCCTCAGAAAGTTGTCGAGCACACGGCCACCAAGCGGCCCCGAACGCTCCGGGTGGAACTGCGTGGCGACGAAGTTCCCCTGTTCCACCACGGCCGAGAACGGCATTCCGTAGTCCGTTCTGCCCACGGTGACCGGGCCGACCTCCGCCGCGTAGCTGTGCACGAAATAGAAGTAGCTATCGTCCGCCACTCCTGCCAGCACCGGGCTCTTCCGGGTCGCCACGACCTGGTTCCAGCCCATGTGCGGAACCGGGAGATTTGCAGTGGCGGGAAAGCGCCTTACAACTCCTGCCAAGACCCCGAGGCACTCGGTGTCTTCCTCCTCGGAACGCTCATATAGCAACTGCAGGCCGAGGCAGATGCCCAGCACCGGTTGGGTCAGGCGGGGAATCACGGTGTCCAGACCCTTCGCGCGCAGTCGGTCCATCGCCGCCCGGGCAGCTCCCACCCCCGGCAGGATCACGTGGGAGGCCGAGCGAATCACGGCAGGGTCCGCTGTCAACTCGCCCTGTGCTCCGAGCCTCGACAGCGCGAACAGCAGCGAGGCGATGTTCGCGCCGCCGCCATCGATGATCACGACCTTCCTCGGGTCGTTCGCTGCCGATGCACTGGGTGTCACAGCGTGCCCTTGGTGCTTGGCAGGGAACTCCCCGTGCGGGCGATGGCCTGACGCAACGTCCGGCCAAAGCCCTTGAAGCAGGCCTCGACCATATGGTGCGTGTTGTCGCCCCGCACGGCGATGTGCAGATTCGCGCCCAGGCTATCCGCCACCGACCGGAAGAAGTGCGGCACCAGTTCCGTTGGCAACTGGCCAACCTCCGGGCGCGAAAACGAGCCGTCGAAGACCAGATAGGGGCGGCCGGACAAATCAAGACTGATCTGGGCCTCGGTCTCGTCCATGGGCAGGAGAAAGCCGAAGCGACTTATCCCGCGCTTGTCACCGAGCGCGATGCGCAGGGCCTCACCCAGCGCCAGGGCTACATCCTCCACAGTGTGGTGCTCGTCCACGTGCAGGTCGCCGTCGCAGGCGAGGGCCAGTGAGAATCCACCGTGCTTCGCCACCTGATCCAGCATGTGGTCGAAAAATCCGATCCCGGTCCGGATGTTCACCGGCGCGTCAGCATCCAGGTCAACGGCGACCGAGATACGGGTTTCCCGGGTTTCACGCACCACCCGGGCCGTGCGGGGCCGGTCCAGCAAGGTGTGGGCAATAGAGAGCCAGCTGGCCGGGTCCGATGGCTCGACGCGGAACCCCTGCACGCCAATGTTGCGGGCAAACTCCAGGTCCGTGGGCCGGTCGCCCGCCACGAAACTGCGCTCGCGATCAAGATTCACCGTGGTCAGGAAATCGCCAAGGTGGCCAGGGTCGGGCTTGCGGCATCCGCACCCGTCGTCCGGCCGGTGCGGGCAGACAAATACCTGGCGAAAGCTGATGCCCTGGGACGCGAGGAGACGGAGTACGAACTCCTGCACTTCCTGGAAGGCCGCTTCCGGGAATGCGGGGGTACCCAAGCCGTCCTGGTTAGTCACCATGACGAACTCGTAGCCAACATCCCGC
>JBDSWH010000213.1:0-12423 GCA_039926785.1 Gammaproteobacteria bacterium | reverse complement strand
CCTGGCCGCTCAGGCGGTACCCGTGGCTGGTGTTCTACGTGGAGCGCCACGAGCACATCGATGTCTGGCGCGTGCTGTCTGCCCATCGGGACGTGGCGGTGTGGCTGCAGGAGCCCGGCCCGACGTGAGTCGCGACCCCTCCGGAAGTGTTCGTCTACACTTCGACCAATGCGCATCGACCTCATCCTCGAATCCAACAACTCCCCCGACCGCATCGCCGAGCTGGGTCAGCTGGCCGAAGCCAACGGCATCGGCGGCATCTGGATCTCCGGCATGCTCGACGGCCGGGACCCGTTCGCTGTGTTCACCAAGCTGGCGATGACCACCGAACGGATCCGCATGGGGCCCATCGCGGTGAGCCCGTTCGAATTGCACCCGCTGATGATGGCCAAGTCCCTCCTGACGCTGAACGAATACGCGAACGGCCGCGCCCAGATGGTCGTCGGCGGCGGTGGCGGAACAATGACCGCCATGGGCCTGAAGCCGGCCCGGCGGGTGCGGGCGGTGCGCGAGTGCATCGAGATCCTCAAGGCCGCGGCGACGGGCAAGACCGTCGACTACGAGGGCGAGGTGTTCACCATTCGCCGGTACACCCTCGGCTGGGCCCGGAGCGCTCCACCCGCGATCTACGGCGGGGCGAACCGGGACCAGATGCAGCGCATGGTGCCCAAAGTGGCCGACGGGCTGATGCTCTCCGACAAGATGGTCAGCCAGGTGGGGGAGGCGCGGGCAAAGATTGACGACGTGCTCGGCCAGGCCGGCCGGCCGCGCGACGCCTTCCGCGTCTCGAACTTCTGGGCGTGGCACGTGAAGGACACCCGGGAGGAGGCCGAGCGGGAGGCGCGCATCTGGCTGGCCCTGCGCGGGGTGTTGCTCCGCGCGAACCACCAGCAGTTCATGAGCGAGGCCGACATGGATATCGTGGATGAAAAGCGCGGGGCGTTCTTCGACGCGCTCCGGCGCCGGTCCCCGGACATCCAGGGCGTGCCGGACCGGATCATCGGGCAGCTGGTCGACAACCTGACGTCCTGCGCGTCGGTGGCCGAGATCGGCAAGGAGATTGACCGGCTGCGCGCCTTCAAGGCGGCGGGCCTGACCGAGATCGCGCTGCGGATTTACGACGAGCCGGAGAAGACCATCCGGACGCTGGGGGAGCGGGTCGTGCCGGCGCTGGCGTCGACTCAGTAAATACTGAACAGCGACTTCTGTGACTCGGCCACCAGCCGGGCCGCGTAGCTCTCCAGCTTCTTCGCCAGATAGAGCATTTCAGCCACGTCCAGCGGCTGGCCTTCAGCGGCCTGGCGTTCCAGCCGCCGGGACAGGGTAAACAGGCGCGTGGAGATCTCCTTGGGAGTTCGTGCCGGCCGGCTGCCTGTCTTGGTCTTTGCGGAATCGGACATGGGTCCATAGCACCATGGCCAGTCGGTCAGTAAGGGGACGGGGTTCGCAGATTCCCCCAATGCTGACAGTGTCCTACAGGTTCATCCGTCCAGCTTAATGAGTAGCCGTTCTCGCCAGCAACGCGCGAAGCGCATCAGTCACTGGATCGTTAGCCGGCGCCTTCTCGAGGAAATGCCGGTAATTCGAGATGATCAGGCGATTCTCCAGGGCCGGTATCTCATTGAGCGCCTCGAC
This sequence comes from Gammaproteobacteria bacterium, assembly GCA_039926785.1. Classification (GTDB taxonomy): domain Bacteria; phylum Pseudomonadota; class Gammaproteobacteria; order Steroidobacterales; genus SHZI01. Next base: position 10,788 of record JBDSWH010000213.1, on the reverse strand, counting down.
GATACTCAGGGATGAGAGGACGCTGGTGCATTCGACGCCGGGGAGTTCCTGCCAGTAGCTCAGGCGCGTCCGCAGGCACTTCTCGCACTGCCCGCAGTTCCCCTCGACCTGCGGGTTCGCGTAACACACGCGCAGGTTCCGGTGCACGATGTTGGCGGCCCCGATAAGACCGAGTTTCTCTGATCGCCACAGGTCACTGCCGGCTTCGACGATCTCTACGCCGCCACCGCTCCAGAGGTGGTCCAGATCCGGATGGCTGCCCCAGGGTATGAGGGCACTGGGGTGTTGCGTTGAAGAGAGCAGCCACCGTGACGCGAACGGCCGGAGCAGGTGGGCGACCGAGGCCAGCACCGCGACGTGGTAGCGGGCCCAGCGCATCCGGCCGAGGATCGCGTGGTCGCGGACGTTCGTTGCGAGGGAGACGAAGGGTATTCCCACTTCGGTGGCTATCCCGCGGTAAGAGCGGAGCATGGCTTGCCAGGTGGCGCCGTTATCCAGCCGGACGTCAAAGCCCGCGATGCACACCAGGAGGTCGATGCCGGGTTGGGTGACCAGCGTGTGGAAGGAGTCGATCCCGCCGCTGAAGAAGAGCGCCGTCTTGCCGTGCCGGTGCGGGAGCGGCGACTCCACTGGTTCGATGCGGTCTGTTTGCAGCGGGTCGTGGCCCCACCAGGAGCCCATGAGCCGCGTTGCTGCCGTCACGTTGTTCAGGAAGTCCTGGGCGACGGGCGTCGATCCCAGTTCCATAATTCGGTGCTCCACGGCGCACCAGGGCGCCAGCAGGCAGATGAGGGATTCGGTGCTGGGCTCAAGGTCTATGTCGGGCGACGCAAACCAGAGTGGCTCGCCACCGATGTTGGTCGTAATCCCGTTGCCATGGCCGGGTATAAGGGCGCGTGTCCAGGCCGGCAGTGGCAGAGGGAAGGGTTCGCGGGTCATGACGTGTGGCCCGGAGTGTAGCCCAGCGAGGTACGAGTCCCAGTCGAACGCGACTCAGCCCAGCACGATCGGGTTCAACCGCCACATGGCCCAGTTGAGGACGCTGGCGAAGCTCACCCAAGCCAAGTAGGGCACCAGCAACGCACCCGCCAGCGGCCGGACCCGCCAGAAGCGCACCAGGGTGAGCAGCACGAGAGCCCACAGGACGAGGATTTCGCCGAAGGCGATCGCGCCACCCTTCCAGCCAAAGAACAGCCACGTCCACAGGGCGTTCGCGGCGAGTTGCGCCAGGTACAGCCGGAGCTCCGGGCGGGCACCCGCCCAGCCGCGCTGCCGCCACACCAGCCACGCGGCAGTGCCCATCATCAGGTAGAGCACGGTCCACACGGGGCCGAAGAGGCTGGCCGGCGGGGCCCAGTCCGGCTGTACGATTTGCTGGTAGAAGGTGTCGGCGTTTCGGGACGCGACGCCGCCCACGGCGGCAGCGACGAAAGTTGCGGCCAGCCAGCCCATCAGACCCAGCCAGGGGCTCAGGACAGGTGCTGAAAAACCGGACTGGCCGGCCGCGAGCACGGAACGGGTCGTCATGCGGGGATTGTGCCGGGAGCCAGGTCTAGAGCCCGTCAGTGGAGTTGAGTTCGTGCTGTGGCTGAAGGCGCTATTCAATGTAGGACCCTGCCGACGGCGCCCGCCCTCAACCGGGAAACTTTCTTGCGGGAGGTGCTTCGCGGGTGTCGAATGGCTCCAGACCCGTTCGACCAGGGTTACCCCCTCAAGGAGCAGGACCATGCCGCAGAACACCCCTTACCCGTCCGACAGCCTGGTGCCGGCCGCCGAACTGGCCGCCCTCAACCCCACGCGTTTTCCCAATGAGAGTCCCGACTACCGCCGCGCCCGGACCGCGCTGCTGGCCGAGGAGATCGAGCTCCGGCGCCATATCGAGCGGGTCGCGGCCCAGCGCCGGGCCCTGCCGCCCGGCGGTGAGCTGAAGGCCAACTACGCACTCGTTGGCGAGCACGGTCCCGTGCGCTTCACGGACCTGCTGAAGGACAAGCAGACGCTCGTGGTCTACAGCTGGATGTTCGGTCCCCAGCGCGAGCGTCCCTGCCCGATGTGCACGTCGATGCTGAGCGCCTGGGAAGGCGAGGCACTCGACATGGCCCAACGGATCGAGCTGGCGGTTGTGGCACGCTCACCGATCGAGCGGCTGGTCGCGTTCAAGAAGGAGCGGGGCTGGCGCCACCTCAACGTCTATTCGGATATGGACGGCCAGTACACCCGGGATTACGTGAGTGCCCCGGACGCCGACATGCCGGCCTTCAACGTCTTCACGAAGCGGAACGGGGCGATCCGGCACTTCTGGAGCGGGGAGATGGGCTTCGAGACGGCCGACCCGGGCCAGGATCCGCGCGGCGCGCCGGATCTCATGCCGATCTGGACCGTGCTGGACTCGACGCCGGAGGGGCGCGGAACGGACTGGTACCCGTCGCTGGATTACCCCGAGACGCGGTAGGCATCAGCCACGCACTACCAGTGCCCGGTGCCAGGCTCGCCCTTGAAGGGCCCGAGGATCTCGTCCGTAACCCAGCCGCCGTAGAAGCCGCCGGGCTGGGGCCGCACGATCTCGCCCGCCACGCGGCACTGCAGGCGGCCCGGGTAGAAGGACAGGAAACCCGCGATGCCGGCAAATGCGGCGGTGGGGCGCGGGTAGCTCCACGCCACGGTCTGCCCGGGCGCGCCGCCGTCGGCGAGCGCGAAGTACGTGGCTGCACCCTTCCACTCGCAGAAGGAGCTGTCGCTGATCGAGCGGAGGAGTGCCATTGTCACGTCGTCGCCTGGCAGGTAGAAGGTGGGCGGGCTTGCGGTCTCGAGCACGCGCCAGGCCCGCGTTGTATCCGCGATCCGTTGCGTCCCGTGCCAGACCTCCACGCGACGGGTGTCCGGCTTGAGTCGCGGTGGGCGCGGATAGTCCCAGACGGATTCCTGCCCCGCTGCCGGCGGCAGCGCAAAGGCGGGCCGGTTCCGGCCGTCGAATTCCCACATCCGGCATGACTCCTGCGTTGGTCGACTACACTGGCCCGGCATGGCCGCTCTGGGAATGATGATCGAAGTCCGGGGGCTGACCAAGACCTTCGGCCATGTCACTGCGGTGCGAGGCGTGTCCTTCAGCGTGCCGGCGGGCGAGCTGCTCGTGCTCGTGGGCGGGTCCGGCAGCGGCAAGACCACGACGCTGAAGATGATCAACCGGCTGGTGGAGCCCACCGCGGGCACCGTGCTCATCAACCGCACGGACGCGGCGACGATTCCCGGCCACGTCTTGCGGCGGCGCATCGGCTACGTGTTCCAGAAAGTCGGGCTGTTCCCGCACCTGACCGTGGCCGCGAACATCGCGGTGCCGCTGCGGCTCTCCGGAGCGGCAAACGGCAACATCCGGGAACGCGTCGGCACGGTGCTGGAGCTGATGGAGTTGCCGGCGGCCTTCGGTGACCGCTACCCGGCGGAACTGTCCGGCGGCGAGCAGCAGCGGGTGGGCGTGGCCCGGGCGCTGGCCGCCGAGCCCCGCGTGATGCTGCTCGACGAACCTTTCGGCGCGCTGGATCCGCTCACCCGTGACCGGTTGCAGCAGTCGTTCCTTGGGGTGCGTCGCCGGCTCGGGCTTACCGGCGTGTTCGTCACCCACGACATGCTCGAGGCACTCCTGCTGGCAGATCGCATCGCGGTGTTGAAGGAGGGGGCGCTGGTGCAGGTCGGTACGCCCGCGGAACTCCTCCGCGCGCCGGCTGACGAGTATGTGGAGCGCCTGCTGGAGACGCCGCGCCGCCAGCGTCAAGCACTCGACGCGCTGTTCGATGGCTCCCGATCGGCGCCCGCCTCGTGAGGGAGCAGCTCGCGCTGCTGCCCGGCTACCTCACGGCGCACCTGCAGCTGGCCCTCGCCGCGCTGTTGCTCGGCGCACTGATCAGCGTGCCGCTGGGTGTGCTGGTGTCCCGGCGGCGCGGCTTGCAGGGTCCGGTTCTGGGGCTGGCCGGGCTGATCCAGACGGTGCCGGGCCTCGCCCTGCTGGCGGTGATGGTGCCGCTGCTGGCCTTGTTCGGTCTGCCCAGCATCGGCTTCCTGCCGGCGTTCATCGGCCTCCTGCTCTACAGCCTGTTACCGATGCTCCGCAACACCGTCACCGGGCTGGCGGGCGTGGACGCCGCCTGCATCGAGGCCGCGCGCGGCGTGGGCATGACACCTCGCCAGCAACTCCTGCGGGTGGAACTCCCGCTGGCCTTCCCGGTGATCATCGCCGGCATCCGCACCGCGACGGTCTGGACAGTGGGTACCACGACGCTGTCCACACCGGTCGGTGCCACGAGCCTCGGTAACTACATCTTCAGTGGACTGCAGACGCGCAACCTCACCGCGGTGCTGGTGGGCTGCGTCGCCTGCGCATTGCTGGCCCTGGCCCTGGACGGCCTGGTGGCGTTGGTGGGGTGGGGGTTCTCGCGCCGGCGTCCGGCGCTGCTGGTCCTGGCGCTCGGCGCGCTGGGCTTGCTCATCGGCTACACGGGCTACACCGCCGTGCGGGATTCGGCCGGCCCCGTCAATGGATCGGGCGTTGCGCCGGTCCGGATCGGCACCAAGACCTTCACCGAGCAGTACATCCTCGGCGAAATCCTTGCCGGCCAGATCCGTCGTGTGACCGGGCGGAGCGTGCAGGTGGTGCCGTCGCTGGGCTCCACCGTCGCCTTCGATGCCCTGCGGACCGGTGGGATCGACCTGTACGTCGAGTATTCGGGCACCGTCTGGGCCACGCTGATGAAACGGACCGGTCCGGCGCCAGCGCGGGCGGACGTCAGCGCCGCGGTGACCCACTACCTTCGGGACGAGCACGGCATCGCCGTGGCCGGCGCGCTGGGTTTCGAGAACGCCTATGCCCTGGCCATGCGCCGGGAGCGGGCAGAAGCTCTCGGTGTCCGGCGGATCAGCGATCTCGCGCCGGTTGCGCCCCGGCTCGCGATGGGTGGTGACTACGAGTTCTTCGATCGGGCCGAGTGGCAATCGCTGCGTACTGCCTACGGGTTGTCATTTCGCGAGCGCCGGAGCATGGACCCGTCGCTGATGTACCAGGCAGTGGGCCAGGGCACGGTGGACGTCATCAGTGCCTTCTCCACCGACGGGCGCATCGCGGCGCTGGACCTGGTGGTGCTGGAAGACGACCGGGGCGCGATCCCGCCCTACGACGCGCTGGTCCTGGCGGGCGCGTCGCTACAGGAGCGGGACCGGGCCGTGATCGCGGCCGTGGCCGCGCTGGCGGGCCGCATCGACGGTGACGCCATGCGCCGGATGAACCGGGCCGTGGACGAGGAGGGGCGCAGCCCGGCGGCCGTGGCCGAGAAGTTCCTCGACGCTCCCAAACTGTGACGCTCTGCCCGAAGCCGGCCCCGGCTGCCTTTTATTATGACGAGTACGCAACCAGTGGTGGACCTGCTGCGGCGGGGTTGGCTTGGGGCCCGGATGGCGATTACCCGTAAGAAAGTAGAGACGGCGGACCTCGAGCGTGGCATGTACGTGTCGCAGCTCGATCGCCCGTGGCTCGAAACCCCGTTCCTGTTCCAGGGCTTTGTCATCCAGGACGACAAGGACCTGAGGCAGTTGCGCCAGTTTTGCCGCCACGTCTATGTGGACGCGGCGCGCAGCACGGTGCCGGAGGCGAAGATTCGCCAGACCACCCAGAAGCCGCGCTACGACGAGGTGTTGAAGAAGTCGAACAAGAGGCCCGAACACGCGAAGGCGCCCAGCCTCCAGTGGCGGCTCTTTGACGCCATCGCCCGCTGGGACAAGTCGGGGACGCTCGCCTCCCGCTTTCTGACACGTCAGTACCGGAACGCGGTACCGACAAATATCGAAGCCCGGCCCGCGACGGTCGCCTACAACACCGTGCACACGGTGATGAACGACGTGATCGGCCAGCTGCGCAGCGGTAACGGGCTGGACGCGGAGAAGCTGAAGGTCGCGATCTCGCCGATGATCGACAGCGTCATGCGGAACCAGGACGCCATGGCCTGGCTCGTGCAGCTTCAGAAGCGCGACGCGTATACCTACCAGCACTCTCTTGCGAGCTCGGTATGGGCGGTGATCCTGGGTCGACACCTGGGCTTCGACCGCCAGGGCCTGGACACCCTGGCCATGGGCGGTCTGCTGCTGGACATCGGCAAGGCGCAGGTGTCGCCGGAGATCCTGCAGAAACCCGGCCGGCTCGATCCGCAGGAGCGGGCGCTGGTGCAAAAGCACGTCGAGCTCGGCATGAAGATGGTGCGAACTACGCCCGGCGTGAATGCCGACATGCTGTCCATGATCGAGGGCCACCACGAGCGCCACGACGGCTCGGGCTATCCCCGCGGACTGGCGGGTTCGGACATCCCGGTATTTGGGCGGATCGCGGGGCTGATCGACTGCTTCGATGCCATGACGACCCGCCGGCCCTACGCGCCGGCCAAGTCGTCCTACGACGCGATCCGCGAGCTGAATGGCCTGGCCGGTGCCGCCTTCCAGAAGGAACTGGTCGAGCAGTTCGTCCAGGCACTCGGCATGTTCCCGACCGGCTCGCTGGTGGAACTCAACACGGGTGAGGTGGCGATCGTCATCGAGCAGAACCGCGTGCGCCGCCTGCGGCCGAAGCTCATGCTGCTGCTGAACGCCGACAAGTCTCCGCGGCCTTCGCACCACACCATCGACCTGCGCACCTTGCCGGACGGCGCGAACGAGCCACGGGCCTGCTGGATCGTGGCCGGTCTTGAGCCGGGCGCCCACGGCCTGGATCCCAAGGACTTCTTCGGCTAGGGTCGAAAATGCCGGACGGCAATACCCCGCGCCGTTACTCCTCCGTGCTTCGCGAGATCGAGGCGCTGCGGTCGGAAAGCGGCGTCACCAACATTGCGCTCCTCCTCGTGAGTCTCCATGGGCTGGCGGAGGTTAACCGCGCGCTCGGTTACCTGGCGGGCGACCGGGTGCTCGAGGCCGTCACGGACCGTGTCGCGGGTATCGGACGTGCGCAGGACCGGCTCGTTCCCATCGACGGTTCTCTGTTCGCGATCCTGGTGCGCAACCCGCTGCACGAGGGCCACGCGGTGCTCGGCGCGGAGAAGGCGCTGCGCGTCGTCGCGGAGCCCGTGGAGTTTGCCGGGCAGCGGGGCGTGGAGCGGGCGCGGCTGCGCGCACGGGTGGGGATTGCGCTGTGGCCGGGCACTGCCACCAGCGCCGAGGAACTGCTCCGCCAGTGCGAGTGGGCCATCGATGAGGCCAGGCGCCGCGACGAGTCCTGGATGGTCTACCGGGATGTCGCCGCGGCCGCGGATGCCCCGAAACCCGCCGCCTGGTTCGAAATTGATGACGCCCTCCGCCAGGGCGAGTTCGAGATCCACTACCAGCCCAAAATCGACCTGCGCACCGGCGTGCTGTGCGGCGCCGAGGCGCTCGCTCGCTGGCGGCACCCCGTACGGGGACTGCTCCCGCCGGGGTACTTCATGCCGGTCATCGAGGGAACCGAGAGTGTGCGCACGCTGCTTTGGTACGCGTTGAACACGAGCCTGCGGCAGGCGGCCGAGTGGGTGCGGCGGTGGCCAGACTTTCGCGTCGCGGTGAATGCGTCGCCCACGAACCTCGCGGACGCCGATCTCGTCGAGCTGTTGTCCGAGGCGCTGCACATCTGGAATCTGCCGGCGGGCCACTTGGTGCTCGAGATCACGGAGTCCGCCTTGATGCACGATCCCGCGCAGAGTGTCCGGCGTTTACAGGGACTGCGCGAACTGGGCATCCACATCTCGATCGACGACTTCGGCACGGGCTATTCCAGCCTGGCCTACCTCAAGAATCTCCCGGCGGACGAACTGAAGATCGACCGGTCCTTCATCAGCGGTATCACCGCCAACGACACGGACCGCCGCCTCGCGGAGTCGGTCGTGCAACTGGGTCATGCCGTGGGCCTTGAGGTCGTCGCGGAGGGCATCGAGGACGATGCGACCCGGCAGGCCCTGGTGGCGATGGGCTGTGACATCGGCCAGGGCTATCACCTGGGGCGGCCGGCGAGCGGCGCCGACTTCGAGAGCCAGTGGAGTTCCCCGGCGACCGACCCCCCAACGACAAGGGCCGCTCCGGAGAGCGGCCCTTGTGAGGAAAGGCGGGAAAGTGCGGGCTAAACGATCAGGCGCGGCGACGTGCCCAGCCGAGCAGACCCAGCGCGCCACCGAACAGCAGGCCCGCCGCGGGCACCGGAATCGGCTGCACCACGAAGTTGCTCGTGAACGAGGCGGAATCGCCGGCGGTGAGCAGGAAGTCGAGGCGAATACCGATGTTGCTGAGCGCCGCCGGGCCGATCTGGCTGGGGATCGGGGTGCCGAAGGACAACGTGGGCACGTTCACGCTCAGGAAGTTGCCGGCCGAGAAGGACTGAGGAGCGTTGTACAGGGTCTGCACGTCGGCGCCGTCAATGCGCGCGGCATAAAACGCGGCACCGGTGGGGGCGGAGAGGGTGACGCCATTGCCGTTATTGTCCGTCGCGCCGCCCTGGATGGACCCGCCGATCACCGTGCCGCCGGGAATCGCCGGGGCGATCGGCAGCGTGAAGATCAGGGTGAACTGCTGGGTGACCGCGCTCATGTTGGTGACGGCGACGATGCCGCTGATTACCGGGTCGGAGTCCACGTAGAGGTTCCAGGAGTCGAGGCTGAGGCCGGAGGAACCGCCCACCAGTGCACCCGCGCCGACGCAGGTGGTGATGTCAGCACTGCCGCAACCGAGTTGCTCGCTGGTGTAGGCGCCGGCCTGAGTACCGTTAATGAGAACTTCGAGGCCGAGGGACGAGGCGGAGGCCTGCAACGCACTGAGGCTGAGTGCGGCGGCAAGGAGCAGCGAATACCCGGCCCGCTTGGTGGCCAGCGGCTTCGAAACGATCATCAGTAGTCTCCCATTGGGATTTGAATTCTTGACGCGACTATACCCCCCTACATTGCGAAGCCGAGACGTCATAAAGAAGAAAATTCTGTCAAATTGGCCGGCACCGCCCGGCGGCACGTTGACATAATCCACCGATGAACTCCGCGCCCGCTCCCCGCTTTGCGTTGACGCTGCAGTGCTTAGTGTTGCTGAACCTGTGCGCCACGGCCACGCTGGCGGCCCAGGAGCCAGCGCCGCCGCCGCCCGCACCCAATTCGGCATCGGCACTCGCGCCGGACGCCGGCATCACCGCCCCGGCCGATCCGGACGCGCCACTGCCACCGGCGGCCCTGGACGCGGACGAGGACGTCCCACTCGAGTGGGACGTGGGCCCGGTCTCCGCGGCGGGCCGCCGCATGCTGGACCGGGTGCGCGGGTCGGTCGTGCGGTTGCGGGGCTTCTATGGCTCGAACCGGGCCGAGGCCTTCCACGGCACGGCGTTCGCCGTGGCGCCCCGGGGCCTGTTGTTGACCAACTACCACGTGATCGCCCGGGCGGCGCTGGCACCCCAGATTTACCGACTGGCCTACGATACGGACGACGGAGCTGCGGGCACGGTGTCCATCGTGGCCGTCGACCTGGCCCACGATCTGGCGCTGATCCGTGCCGAGTCGCTGGCGCCGCCACCGTTGCAACTGCGCGTGGCCAGTCCGGACCAGGGTGATCGCGTCTACACCGTGGGCTATCCGCTGAACCTCGGGCTCGTGATCACGGAAGGCATCGGCAACGGCCGCCTCGCCAACGAGTTCAGCCCACGCCTGCTCTACTCAGGACCGATCAATCCCGGCATGTCGGGCGGCCCCGCGCTGGACAGTCGGGGACGGGTGATCGGCATCAACGTGTCGTTCTCCACGCGCGGCCAGCTGGTGAGTTTCCTGGTGCCGGCCGCCTTCGTCGCGCCGCTGCTCGAGCGGGCCGCGGCACCGGCCGCGCCGGGCAGCATGCGGGACGAAGTCGCCCGGCAGCTGCGCGGTCACCAGGCCGTGGTGCTCGGGGCGCTGCCGGCTGTCTTCCCCACGCAGACCGCCGCGGGCTACGCGCTGCCGACCGAGCTCGCGCCTTTCGTCGACTGCACGGCCGTCGCGGGTCAGCCGCCGGTACGCGGACTGCTGCTCCAGAGCGTGGCGTGCCGGGCGACGGCGGGACTGTCCGTGGAGCCGGGCCTGCTGATGGGGGATTTCCAGTTCAGCCACGCGGTGCTGGTGGCCGATGGCCTGCAGCCGCTCCAGTTCGCGGAACAGTTGCGCCGGGCCGCGGCGGTAGCCTCGGTGCGCTCCGGCTCGCCGCAGCACGTGAACGCCTACGCCTGCCGGAACAGTACGGTGAACCTGAATCGCTTCCAGGGCGTCGTCACGCTGTGCGCCCGCCGCTACCGGTTGTACGAGGGGTTGTACGACATCACCCTGGTGGTCACCAGCCTCAACGAGCCCCAGCGGGGCTTCGTCAGCACCGCCACGCTGCGCGGCGTGGATTTCACCGCCGGCATGGAGTTCACCCGGCGCTACCTGAAGGCGATGCGGTGGACACGCTAGTCCTCGTTGACGTCACGGACGCCCACGGGATGATGCTGTCCCGGCAACGCTTCGTGCTGCAGTTCCCGGGCGCACCGGTGGTGATCGGTCGTGACCTGGCCTGCGATGTGGTGCTGAACGACCCGTATGTGGCGCCACGCCACGCCCACCTGTCACTGGCGGAGGACGGCACCGTCCGCCTTGACGACCTCGGCACGATCAACGGCCTGATTGCCGGCGATGAACGGGTCCGGCAAGCCGTGATCGCGGGGCTGGACGGCGCGCAGGTCCAGGTGGGCCACAGCCACCTGCGGCTGCGCACCGGCGCCGATCGCCTCGCACCGGAGCAGCGGGACCGGGA
>JBDSWH010000212.1:0-3495 GCA_039926785.1 Gammaproteobacteria bacterium | reverse complement strand
GGCGCGATCGTTCGTTCGCGCCTGAAGGCGCTCCTACTCCGGCGCGACAGGCACCTGCTGGGTGAGGCAGTGAAACGTCCCGAGCCCCACGACCACGTCACGGCAGTCGAGGCTGACGATCTTCCGGCCGGGGAAGCACCGGGCGAGGATTGCCGCGGCCTCCTCGTCCGCCGGGCAATTGAAGGTGGGTAGCAGCACCACCCGGTTGCCCACGTAGAAGTTGGCGTAGCTGGCCGGCAGGCGGGTCGACCCCCGGTAGTGGGCCGCCGGCATCGGCAGCTCGGTGACCCGCAGTGGCCGGCCGTCAGGGAGCTGCACGCCCGCCAGCCGCTCGCGATTCTCCTTGAGGGGCGCGTAATTCTCGTCCGCGGGATCCTGCTCGACCACAGTAACCACCAGGTCCTCCGCGACGAAGCGCGTCAGGTCGTCGATGTGCCCGTCCGTGTCGTCGCCGACGATGCCGTCGCCAAGCCAGATGATCTGGGTGACGCCGAGCAGGTCCCGGAGCCGGGCCTCGATCTGCTCCCGGCTGAGGGAGGGATTGCGGTTCTGATTCAACAGGCACTGCTCCGTGGTCAGGAGCGTGCCGCGGCCGTTGACCTCGATCGACCCGCCTTCCAGCACCATAGGGATGCTCTGGCAAGGCACGCCAAGTACCCCGGCCATGCGCGGGGGAATAGCGTCGTCGAGATCGAAGGGCGGGTACTTGCCGCCCCAGGCGTTGTACTGGAAATCGAGGGCCATCAGCGTGGCCCCGGAGCCGGGCGCCCCGGTGACGAATATCGCGCCGTGATCCCGGCACCAGGAGTCGTTGGTCGGAAACTGGTGCAACACGACCCGGTCCGGCGCGACCTTGCCTTCGAGCAGCTTCTGCACGCGGTAGCCGTGGCCCGAATCGCGGACGTTGATTCGCACCAGCTCGCCGTTGGCCAGCGCGGCAACGGCCTCAGCCAGGACGCGCTCGACGGCCGGGAGGTAGTCCGTCCAGGTGTCGGCGTTGTGGGGCCAGGAAAACCAGGTGGCCTGGTGCGGGCTCCACTCAGCCGGCATCCGGTAGCCCGTCGTTGCTTCGGAACTCGCGCGCATGGGCGTGAAGTGTACTCGGACGCGCGTGACACGGAACGCCGGTTACGACGCTCGACGTGCCCGCGATGGGAACCCCGGCAGGAAACGCCGGGGTTCCCGGTGGCGCGGCTCAGTCGTCGCAATCGTCCTCGTGGCGGTGATCACGACCGTGCTTGTGATGGCCCTTGCCGCGCCAGTTTGCCCGGTTGTACGCCCGATCGTGCCCACGGTCGTACCCGCGACCGTAGTAGGACGGGTACCAAGCCGCAGGCGGCGGCGCATACCCGACATGCGGAGGGGGCGGCGGCGCGTAGCCGTAGCCACCCCAGATGACATCCAGTCCTAGTCGTACCTGCGGCTCCGACCGGTAGTAGCGGTGGTCCGCATTGGCGGCGGCACCGGCCAGCAGCCCCAGGAGGGCGACGGCAGCCAGCGTTTTCGGTTGCAACATATTGAGTTGTCCTCGGATGGTGGCGACGACTGCAGGCTACGGGCGCGGCGCTGAATCGCCACTGAAAGTGGTGTGGTCTTATGTCAATTTTTCCAGTTCCTTGCCGGCCGCGCGTTCCGCAGGTATAACGCCCCCGAATTCCTGAAAGGCAAACCCGTCGCGAGGCGGGGACGCAAAGCCACCGGTCCGGCCCGAACTGCTGGACAGCGGGGTTGCCGTTATCCGCATTTCTACTCTGGGAGACGTAATGAAAATCCGCGACGTTTTGTTTGGATTCTGTCTTGGCTGCGGGGCGGCGGCGATCGCCGAATCCACCACCACCAACTGGCTCAACGATGCCGTCACCGTGCGGCTTCCCCAAAGCGAAATCGTTCGCCACCCCATCGACAACGGGAAGTATTACCTGTGCTGGACCGACGGGCTGAATCGGTTTGGCCTCGCCTTCCGGCGCACCCAGCTGGACGGCAAAATACGGTCCATCCCGCGGGCGGGCCGTGTCTCGGTAGCCACGCTGATGGCGACTGCCCCGACCGACTCGGCCCCGATGATTGCGGCCTGGTCCGCCAGCGACGAGAAAATCTGCTGGCCCCGCTAGCGCCAAGCTAGACGTGGAACACAGCATCCGGTTCTCCGGGGCCGGATGCTGTGCGGAGCCCAGTGCCACCCGTCATCCCGTGATCCCCGTTTTCCGGAGCCCCGTGGCCATGCCCGTTGATCAGCCCGTCCTGGCGCGCCATGCCGCGTCGTCCCCGCCGCCCGCCCGCGATCAGGGGGGCAATTCGGAACTCTTTCGCTTCCTGCAGAAGCTGATCACCGACATGGACGAGGACCTGGAGCTGCCGGGCTTTCCGGCCGTGGTGATGCGTCTGCACCGCACCCTGGGGGACAGCAACTGCGCCGTCCGGGACGTAGTTCGGCTGGTCAGCGCGGAACCCACGCTCAGCGCGCGGCTCCTGCACCTGGCCAATTCAGCGGCCTTTAACCCGGGCGAACGGGCGATCAGCGACCTGAAGTCTGCCATCACCCTGCTGGGCTTCAGCCTGGTGCGCAGCACGGCCACCACCTTTGCCATGCGCCAGCTCGAGCAGCAGGAATGGCTGATGCCTCTGAAGCCCCAGCTCAGCCGGATCTGGAAGGACAGCACGGGCGTCGCCGCCATCGCCTACGTCGGCGCGCGGCGCACCGAAGGGATGCGACCCGACGAAGCGCTGGCCTCCGGACTCTTTCACCAGATGGGCAGTCTCTATGTGCTCACCCGCGCCCATCGGGAGGGCGTGAGCCTGGGCGATGCCGCCGAGTGGAACGCCACCATTGCCGACTGGCACCCGACCATCGCCCGCGCCATTCTCGAGAACTGGGGCATGCCGCTCACCCTCGTGGAAGCCGTCGAGACACAGGACGCCTTCCACGAGGGCGATCCGGCCACCATGTCGCTTCTGGCGCGCATGCTGGCGGCTTCGAAGCTATACCAGGTGATCCTGCAGGACGAGGCCGGCGCCGAGGACGCGCGCACGACGCTCGCCAACGTGCGCTTCGGGACGCAGCCGTTCCTCGACATGATGATTTCCGCACGGAACGACATCGACGCCGTGGTCCGCATCATCGGTCAGTAGACGGGAAGCCTAGTAGGACGCGAGAGACGTCTTGGCGCCGCGGACCGGACGTGTTTCGCCGTCCCGGCCGTAGGTGTCCGGCGCGGCGCTGCCCCCCCGGAGCAGGTTCAGGGAGCCTTCTACACGCCGCCGCTGACCGCGGATAAGCAGGCCGTTGGCGTCGTTCTGCCGGCGGCATTCCGCCGCCAGTCGCTTCAATTCATTCAACAGTGCGGTTTCCGCGGTCGAGTGCTTGCCTGGACTGGCGGCCAGACGGTCGCGCCGCTCCTGCTCCAGCCGCGCCGCGCAGGCAACGGCCTCGGCCTTGGCGTTGCTCGCGGCCAGCAAGGCGTCGGGCACGCGCTCGTTCAATGCCACCAATTCGTC
>JBDSWH010000211.1:0-11221 GCA_039926785.1 Gammaproteobacteria bacterium | reverse complement strand
GGCTGTTGGTGCAGGAGCCGATGAACGCGGCCCCGATGGGCAAGCCGGCCAGGTGCGTGCCGGGCGCCAGGCCCATGTACTGCAAGGCCCGTTCGGCGGATAGCCGCCGGTTGGGGTCTGTCTCGGTGGCCGGGTCGGGCACGACGCCGTCTATACCGCCGCCCTGCTGGGGACTGGTGCCCCAGGTGACCTGGGGCGCGAGTCCGCTGCAGTCGACCACCAACTCCTTGTCGAAGACCGCGTCGGGGTCCGATACGAGGGTGCGCCAGTAGGCGACGGCTTGTTCCCACTGGTCGGACCGCGGAGCGAAGGGGCGGCCCCGGACGTACTCGAAGGTCAATTCATCCGGGGCCACGATGCCGGTCCACGCGCCGAACTCGACGGCCATGTTGCAGAGGGTCAGGCGAGCTTCGATGGGTAGTGCGCTGATCACGCTGCCGGCGAATTCGATGGCATGGCCTGCCCCGCCAGAGGCTCCGAAGCGGCTGATGAGGTGGAGGATGAGGTCCTTGGCATAGACCCGGTCGGGGAGGCGGCCGTCGAACCGGATGCGCATCCGCCGCGGTTTGCGTACGGCCAGCGTCTTCGTCGCCAGCGCGTGCTCGCCCTCCGTGGAGCCGATGCCCCAGGCGAGGGCGCCGAGCCCGCCGAGCGTGCAGGTGTGACTGTCGGGGCAGACCAGCGTCACGCCGGGGAGGGCGATGCCCTGCTCGGGCGACACGACGTGGACGATTCCCTGCCGGTCATCGCCCAGGTCGAAGAGGTGTATGCCGGCCGCGCGCGCCGAGGTCCGCGTGCTCGTGATGAATTCCCTGCCGCCGGGCATCCGGGTTTCGTCTGTCCGCCCGCGAGTCGTGTCGACGATGTGATCCATCGTGCAGAAGACCTGTTCGGGATTCCGCACGGGACGCCCTGCCGCCTCCAGTCCCTTGAGGGCGACGCTGCCCGTGCGTTCGTGCAGAAAGACACGGTCGATGAACAGCAGGCTCGAGTCATCGCCCAGGTCGGCGACGGCGTGTTCGTCCCAGATCTTGTCGATGATCGTTCGGCCCATGGTGCTCGAGGCGGTGCTGTGTGGCGTCAGGTGGGAAATCGCTGGATTTAAGGGGCGCTGTACCCTGAAAATGCGGGCGCGATGATAGTAGTTCAAGTACGCGGTTAGAGGGCGGTCGGGATGTCACCGGGATTGCGGGCGGTGGGAGCGGCCTGGGGTATTGCTGGCGTCACGGGCGTACTCGTCTATGCGGCTACGAGCCTGGGCGGCTACGCCGTACAGGCGCTCGCGACCGGCCTGGAGCCCCTGGAGTGGCTCCTGCTGGCGGTCAACGCGGCATTCATGGCCTGGGCGGAGGGTTACCGCGGCTTCCAGCAGCGATTCTCCCCGAGGGTGGCGGCCCGCGCCCTCAATCTCTACCAGCATCCCAGCGCAGCCCGCCTGCTGTTCGCGCCCCTCTTCTGCGTGGGCTACTTCGGTGCCACGGCTCGACTCCGGCGCACGGTCTGGATCGGTACCGGGCTGATCGTGCTGGCCGTGCTGGTGTTCAACGGGCTTGACCAGCCGTGGCGAGGCATCCTCGATGCCGGCGTGATGGTCGGCTTGCTGTGGGGAACCGCGTCGCTGCTGTGGGCGGCCTGGGCCACGTTTCGCGGTGGCCGGGCCCCGGTCGCTGCCGAGGTCCCGGCCGGGGCAGGGCTATAATCCGCGGATGCTGTCGCACATCGACGAGTCCAACCAGCCCACCATGGTGGATGTGAGCGGGAAGGCCGTTACCCGGCGCACCGCCCAGGCCCAGGCCCGGGTGCTGCTGCCGGCGGCCGTCCGGGCGGCGTTTGCGGACGGGGAAATCCGCTCGCCGAAGGGTCCCGTGTTCCAGACGGCAATCGTTGCCGGCACCCTGGCCGCCAAGCGCACCCACGAACTGATTCCATTCTGCCACCCCATCGGCCTCGACTCCTGTCGTATCGAGATTGCGCTCGACGACTCCGGCGACGCGCTGGTGACGTGCACGACGCGCGTCGAGCATCGCACTGGCGTCGAGATGGAGGCGCTCACCGGCGCGTCCGTGGCGGCACTGACGATCTACGACATGTGCAAGGCCCTGTCCCACGACATAGTGATCGCCGATGTGCGGCTCATAGCCAAGACCGGCGGCAAGAGCGACTACGCCGCCGCCCGTCCCGGCAGCGAGGCCGGCGCGGCGCGCTGAGCATCGTGGCCGGGGCGATGGCTGAAGCGCGGCTTCGCGGCCTCGTCCTCGCCGGGGGGCAGAGCCGCCGTATGGGCGCAGACAAAGCCGCGGTGCTGGTCGAAGGCCGGACACTGCTCGCCCGCAGTGTCGAATTGCTCACGCCGTTGACGACGTCCGTTCATGTCGCGATCCGTGCCGACCAGGCCACCGACCAACTGCGCCAGCAATTTCCGCTGATCATCGATGTGGCGGACGTGGCCGGACCGGCGGCGGCCCTGCTCGCTGCCCGGCTCCACGATCCCGACTGTGCCTGGCTCGTTCTGGCCTGCGACATGCCGGGCCTCGATCCGGCGGCGCTCGAGGCCCTGGTGGCTGCCCGCGATCCCGGCCGGGGAGGCACCGCCTGGCGCGGTACCGGCGGCGACCTGCCCGAACCGTTGTGCGCCATCTGGGAACCCGCTACGCTCGTTCGCCTTGCAGCGGCGACCCGGGAGGCCGGCAACGCCCCCGTCAGCCCGCGGGCCCTGCTCGCCGACGCTGACCCGCTGCTGCTAAATCCGGTCCGGCCTGCGGCGCTAACAAGCGTTAATACGCCTGCCGACCTGCACCACTATCTGGAACACACGTATGGCCACAAGCCGTAAGAAAACTGCCCGGAAACCTGCCCGCGAGGATGCAGAAGCCGCCGTCCGGACCCTGCTGGCCTTCATCGGCGAGGATCCCCAGCGCAGTGGCCTGAAGCGCACACCGGCGCGCTTCCTCGGTGCCTACGAGGACTGGTTTGCCGGCTACAAGGTCGATCCATACGAACTTCTTGGCACGTCCTTCCAGCAGGTCGAGCACTACGACCGGATCGTGGTTCTCGCCAACGTCGACTTCGAATCGCACTGCGAGCATCACGTGGCGCCTGTCATCGGCCGTGCCCACGTGGCCTATCTGCCGGATCGCCGTCTGGCCGGCATCAGCAAGCTGGTGCGAGTCGTCGAAGCGTTCACCAAGCGGCTCATCGTCCAGGAAAAGGTCACCGCCGCCATCGCCCGCTGCATCCAGCAGGTGCTGGAGCCCCGCGGCGTGGCCGTCGTGATCGAGGCGCAGCATCATTGCCTGACGACCCGGGGTGTCCACCGGGACAATGTGTGGATGACCACGAGCGAGATGCTGGGCGCCTTCAAGGACGACGACCGCGTACGCGGCGAGTTCCTCGCCGCCATCAGCCGCACCGGACGCTAATCCGAGGCAAGCATGCTGATATTCTCCTGTGCCGCAGACGTCAAGGCCTACGAGGGTCAGGAGATCGGCGTGTCCGACTGGATCCTCGTGGACCAGGACCGGATCAATCGCTTCGCCGATGCCACCGAAGACCACCAGTGGATCCACGTGGACGTCGAGCGGGCGCGAACCGAAATGCCGATTGGCACCACGATCGCCCACGGCTACCTGCTCATCTCCCTGATGCCGAAGCTGCTGGATACCTTTGTCGAGTTCCGGTGCCTCAAGCGGGTGATCAACTACGGCCTGAACGATGTCCGTTTCAAGAACATGGTGCCGGCCGGCAAGCGGGTCCGGATGCGGGGCAAGCTGAAGTCGGCACGCCAGAGGGCGGGCGGCCTCCAGGTAATCCTGGAAAACACGATCGAGATTGAAGGCGAGACGAAGCCGGCCTGCACCAGCGAAACGCTGGTCCTCTATTTCTTCGAGTCCTGACGCCGAAGGGTTGCCAGCAGCGCGGCGTGCAGGTCCGGTGTGGCGGCCACCAGCATGTCCTGGTGTCCCTGATGGAAGTTGTCGAAGCCGTCGAAGTCGCGGCCATCCAGCCCGGATGCCTTGCCGCCGGCCTGGGTCACGATGAAGGCCATGGCGCCCCAGTCGAGCAGGTCTCCGCAGCTGGACGCGTAGGCGGCCAGGCGGCCGGTGAACAGGTCATTAAGGTTGTCGATACCCCGCTGCGGATCGTAGTCGTTGACGATATCAAGGGCGTCCCAGTCACGGCGTAGCCGCGCGAGCGCTTCCGGCGCCTCGTACGTCAGGCAGACGGCGCTGCCCGACATCGTGGCCAGTGGCGTCAGGTCGCCGAGAGACCGGGCGTAACGATCACCCGTCAGGGCGCCGCGGCCGCGCACCGCCAGGTAGAAACGCTCCCGCACGGGCATGTAGCTGATGGCCGCCAGCAGCCGGCCGTGGTGGGTGATCGACAGGATGATGTCCCAGCCCGGTCGCTGGTTCTTGTAGAGGAAAGTCCCGTTGATCGGGTCGAGCCAGACCATCGTGGGCGCATTCTGCGGAAAGTAGCGGGCATTCCTCGACTGCTCCTGCTCCTCGCCATAGAAACCCGCCGCCGGGAACCGGGCCAGCGTGGCCACTTCGACGAACGTCTGCACGCTCTGGTCAGCGTCGGTAATCGCCTGCACCCAGGCGTTTTGCCCGGGCTTGGCGGCCGGACCTGAAATCCTCGGCTGGATTTCGCGCGCGAAGTCTCCGGCGGACACGAGAACCGGCAGGTAGTACTCGACCATATCGGCAATCCCCGGTTCCATGGCGTCAGGTCAGGGGATCAGCGGGCCAGGCGTTCGTTGAGGGAGTCCAGGTAGTCCTGCACCCGGCTCGCGTTCGCGCCCATGTCGCCCCGGTCCGCGCGGGACTTGGAGCGGACGTCCACCCGGGTCTGATCGCGCCCGGGCTGGACGCGGATCACCACATCGTCCTTGAGGCGAATCCAGCGCGATTCCGCCGTGGCTTCAATGCGGCCGTCGGCCACGTTTGAATCGACGAGCGTCCAGCCCTTGTCGGCAACGACGGCCAGGGCCGCATCGAACACGACGTTGGCGGGCCGGCTGAAGAAGAGGGGTTTGATCTCGGGATAGGACCGCTTCTGGGCCGCTGCGGTCGCGGGTCCGGGGTATTCGGGCGGGGCCTGGGTGTCCTTTTGCCGGAGCGGAACGACGGCCACAAAGGCGGGCGGGTAGTCGGTGTCCGTCGTGATGTCGTGAATCCCCGGGGCGCTCATCCCCCGTTGCAACATCACCCCGTTGTTAATGGTGATTGCGAGCCCGGCGAGGAGTGCCAGCCAGGTGGCGGGTGCCGACACGGTTCCGGCCGTGCCTCCGCTACGGATAAGACCGAGGCCCGCAGTGACGGCGGATATGAGGAACAGCAGACTGGCGAGCGCGTAGCTACCCATACTCGCGGATGCCGGAAGAATCCCGGTTCGGGCCGCGAGGCCGGACAGTGCTGCGAGGATCACGCCAATGATGGCGGTCCAGATGCCGATCCGTGACAGCCTGGAGCCCTTGCGAGGCGTCGCCTGGAGCGCGTCCTTCATGTGCTCTTTCTCCGTGCCCCGAAACATTAGCACAGGCCGGGTACAATCCGCGCGTGACCTCCCGACTCTCTGATCTCATCGCGCTGCTGGATCTCGAGTCCATCGAGACGAACATTTTTCGCGGCCAGAGCCATGACATTGGCACACCCCAGGTGTTCGGCGGCCAGGTCCTCGGGCAGGCGCTTGCAGCGGCGAGTCGGACCGTCGAGGGCCGCCTCGTGCATTCAATGCATGCCTATTTCCTGAAGCGTGGCGACGTGCAGTCGCCAATCATCTACGAGGTTGATCGGGCCCGGGACGGCGGCACGTTCTCCAACCGCCGGGTTGTGGCCATCCAGCACGGCGAGCAGATTTTCAACATGACGGCGTCGTTTCAGGCGCCCGAGTCCGGTCTCGAACACCAGGTAGCCATGCCCCAGGTGCCGCCGCCCGACACGCTGCAGGACCTGGAGACGGTGGCGCATGGCTTCCAGGGCGAACTCCCGGCGCGCGTGCAGCGCTTCCTCAAGTGGGAACGACCCGTCCACGTGCGGCCGGTAGACCCTATGCCGTATTTCATCTCTGGCCGCCGGGCACCAACCAAGCAGGTCTGGATGAAGACGAGGGACCCGCTCCCTGGGGAGCCAATACTGCACCAGGCGCTACTGGCGTATTTTTCCGACTACGAGCTGATCGGCACCGTGACCTTGCCCCACGGACTGCATGCGTCCCGCGAAGGGCTGCAAATGGCGAGCCTGGATCACGCCATGTGGTTCCACCGTCCGGTGCGGCTGGACGAATGGCTCCTGTTTGCCCTCGACAGTCCTGCCGCCGCGGGCGGCCGAGGCCTGGCCCGGGGCTACGTCTTTACGGAGGACGGCAAGCTCGTGGCAACGCTCGCCCAGGAAGGTCTGTTCCGCGTCCGGACCCGCTAGCCGGTCTTACGGTACGGCCTGCAGGCCCTGCCGGTAGATCCTTCCCCGCTCGACATAGCGACCGGCACTTTCAGCCAGCCGGGCCAGCTCCTCCGCCGTCAGCGCCCGGATGGCCCGGGCAGGCGAACCGACGATCAGCTGGCCGTCGGGAAAGGTCTTGCCTTCGGTGATCAGGGCATTGGCGCCCACCAGGCAATTCTGGCCGATGCGCGCATCATTAAGGATCGTCGACCCCATGCCGATGAGGGTGCCGTCGCCAATTTCACAGCCGTGCAGGATCACGCTGTGCCCGACAGTGACGCGCTCTCCAACCCGGAGCGGGGAGCCCGGATCGGCGTGCAGCACTGAATTGTCCTGCACGTTACTCCAGCGACCGACCGTGAGGCGCTCGACGTCGCCCCGCAGGACGGCGCCGAACCAGATGCTGACGTCGTCACCCAGGTCCACGTCGCCAACGACGGTGGCGCTGGGCGCCACGAAGACGTCGCGGCCGAACCGCGGCGTTTCACCCTCGAGGGAATAGATCACCGGGCCTGGCCCTTGCTGGTCCCCTGGCGCGCAACGGCCTCAGCGGCCTGGCGGACGGCTTCGGGGTCACCGACATACTCCCGGGACAGGGCTTTTAGTTTCGCGTCGAAGGTATAGACCATCGGGATGCCGGTGGGAATGTTGAATTCCAGGATGTCCTTCTCGGACATGTTGTCGAGCATCTTCACGATGGCTCGCAGGCTATTGCCGTGGGCCGCAAGCAGGACGTCCTCGCCCCGCAGCAGCCTGGGCGCCACGCTGTCCTGCCAGAAGGGCAATACACGGGCCAGCGTGTCCTTGAGCGATTCCGTCCCGGGCACACCCGGATTGCCGGCGTAACGCGGATCGTTGCCCGGGTGTCGTTCATCGGCCGCGTCCAGTGGCGGTGGCGGGATGTCGTAGCTGCGCCGCCAGACTTTCACCTGGGCCTCGCCGTGTTTTGCCGCCGTCTCCGCCTTGTCGAGGCCCTGCAGTGCGCCGTAGTGCCGCTCATTCAGCCGCCAGGTGCGCTCCACCGGAATCCACATCAGATCCATTTCGTCCAGGATCAGCCACAGGGTCCGGATCGCCCGCTTCAGCAGGGAGGTGTAAGCGATGTCGAACCGGTAGCCCAGCGCCTTCAGCTGCCGTCCCGCCGTGCGGGCTTCGCGCTGCCCCAGTTCGGTGAGGTCCACGTCGGTCCAGCCGGTGAACCGGTTGTCGAGATTCCACGTGCTCTGGCCGTGGCGGCAGAGCACCAGCTTGCCTGTCATTCCGTTGCTCCCGGGTCCGGCAAAGCGGGAATTCTAAACCGTGGGAGCGCCTCCAGGCGCGGGGAAATTTCCCTTTGGCGCTGGGACGCGCCTGCCCGGGAATTTCCCCGCGCCTGAAGGCACCCCTACTGCAGATGAGCCGCCGCCAGGTAC
Organism: Gammaproteobacteria bacterium; assembly: GCA_039926785.1. Classification (GTDB taxonomy): domain Bacteria; phylum Pseudomonadota; class Gammaproteobacteria; order Steroidobacterales; genus SHZI01. The sequence goes on along the minus strand of JBDSWH010000211.1, from coordinate 3,366 downwards.
TCGAGCGACTGCATCTCGAGAAGACGGCTGCGCGTGCGCTCGAATTCCCGCTGGAGGCGGGAGCCCGCATAGATGCGGTTGATCGGCTCCGCCGCCGAGACGATCAGGTTGACCCGCCGGTCGTAGAACTCGTCGACGAGGGCGATGAAGCGGCGCGCCGGATTCTCGCGGCTTTCATCGAGGCGGGGTACGCCGGAGACAAGCACGGTCTGGAATGAGCGCGCGATCTGAATGTAGTCCTCCTGGCTCCGCGGTCCGTCGCACAGGGCGTCGAAATCGAACCACACGACCCCCTCGGCCATCCGGCGGGTGGCGATGCGCCGGCCCAGGACCTCGAGGCGTGCATTGGTTGTGCCCCGGTCGGGCGCGATGCTGCGGAAGTACCGTTCCAGATTGCCGTCGGCCGCCTCGTCGAGGGGTGAGTGCCAGATCTCCGCGGCCTCCAGCACTCGCAGTCGGTAATCGACGAGGCCGTCGACATGGACCACCTCTGTGTGCCTGGCGAGGAGGTCGATTGCCGGCAGGAAGCGCTGTCGCTGGAGGCCACCCCGGTAGAGATCCCCCGGCGCGGAGTTGGATGTTGCCACCAGTGTCACCCCGAGTTCCAGCAGGCTCTCGATGAACCGCCCGAGCAGCATGGCGTCGGCGATATCAGAAACGAAGAACTCGTCGAAGCAGATCACGCGGCCCTCACCCGCAAATTCGGCGGCGATTATCGCCAGGGGATCCGGCGTATCGCGAAGGTCTGCCAGGCGGCCCTGCACGCGGCTCATGAGGCGGTGGAAGTGGTAGCGCAGCTTCTCGTCGAACGGCAGCGACTCGAAGAAGAGATCCATCATCAGGGTCTTTCCGCGCCCGACGCCGCCCCACAGGTACGCGCCTTTGACCGGTTCCCGTACCGGCGGCGCTGGCAGCAGGCGCCGGAGCAACCCGGGAACGCGTCGCGCCGGGCGCCGCGCAACCAGGTCCCGGCCGACGCGGTCGAGCACCCGGATCGCACGGTGCTGCGCGGGGTCGTCGCTGAGACCTAGTTCGGTCGTTGCACGCTGATAACGGGCAAGTAGATCCATGCAATGCTGAAACGGGCGCTGGCTCTCGTCGGGGCGCCCAATCTACCGGTTTCCGGGGGCGGCACGGTAGACTTCCTGCCGGATGCCCGAACGCGAAAGCATGGAGTTCGACGTCGTGATCGTGGGTGCGGGGCCCTGCGGTCTGGCGGCCGCGTGCCGTCTCCTGCAGCTCGCTGCCGCCAGTGGGCGTGAAGTCTCGGTCTGTGTCGTGGAGAAAGGCGCCGAGATTGGTGCCCACATCCTGTCCGGGGCTGTATTCGAACCCGCCGCGCTGACCGAACTGTTCCCCGACTGGCGGGAGCGCGGCGCGCCGGTCGCCACGGCGGTTACCGGTGACGAGTTCCACTGGCTCCGCAATGGCACCTCCAGCACGCGGGTGCCTGGCGTTCTCATCCCCCGGCCGATGCGCAATCACGGCAACTACATCATCAGCCTGGGCCGGCTGTGTCAGTGGCTCGGACAGCAGGCCGAGGCCCTCGGTGCCAATCTCTTTCCGGGCTTCGCCGCGTCACGCGTCCTGTACGCGGAAGGCCGCGTTGCCGGCGTCATCACCGGTGACCTGGGCCGGGGCGCCGATGGCCAGGAGAAGCCCGGCTTTCAGGCGGGCTACGAGCTGCGAGGGCGGTACACCATCTTCGCCGAGGGCTGCCGGGGTCACCTGGGCAAGGAGTTGATGGAGTTGTACCAGCTGCGAAAGGACTGCGATCCGCAGCACTACGGCCTCGGACTCAAGGAGATCTGGAACATCGATCCCTCCCGGCATCGCGAAGGCCTGGTGGTCCACACTCTGGGCTGGCCCTTGGACGGCGACACGGAGGGCGGTGGCTTCCTTTACCACGCGGCGAACAACCAGGTGTACCTCGGGGTCATCGTCGCGCTGAACTACACCAATCCGCACCTGAATCCGTTCGAGGAATTCCAGCGCTGGAAGCAGCACCCGGTGATCCGGCAGTACCTGGAGGGCGGACAGCGGGTGAGTTACGGGGCACGCGCCGTGAACAAGGGCGGCTTGCAGTCGCTGCCGAAGCTCGCGTTCCCCGGTGGCCTGCTGGCTGGCTGCGACGCCGGATTTCTGAACGGCGCCAAGATCAAGGGCTCCCACACGGCTCTAAAGACCGGGATGCTGGCCGCCGAGTCCGTGTTCGAGGCGCTGGGCCAGGGTGACGCGGCGCCCGCCGTGCTGGACGCCTTCGAGGCGGCCGTCCGGAACTCCTGGGTGTGGCGCGAGCTCGATGCCGCCCGGAATTTCGGACCGGCCCAGAAGAAATTCGGGCTGCTGCTGGGTGGCGCGTTCATCTGGCTCGACCAGAACCTGTTCCGCGGCCGGCTGCCATTCACACTGCACAGCCGGGAGCCCGATCATTCCGGGCTGCGAACGTCCCAGGCGGCGCCCCGCATTAACTATCCGAGGCCGGATGGCCAGATGACCTTCGACCGGCTCTCGTCGGTGTTCCTGTCGAGCACCAACCACGAGGAGGACCAACCCTGCCACCTGCAGCTGCTGGATCCCGCGATCCCGATCGAGAGCAACCTGCCGCTCTACGACGAACCCGCGCAGCGCTACTGTCCGGCTGGCGTCTACGAGGTGGTCCTGCAGCCGGATGGCCGGCCGCTATTCCAGATCAACGCCCAGAACTGCGTCCACTGCAAGACCTGTGACATCAAGGATCCGGCGGGGAACATCGTCTGGGTCACGCCCGAGGGCGGCGGCGGACCAAACTATTCCGGGATGTAGCCCCGGCCGCAGCCTCTGCTACAGCAACTCAAGGGCCGTCGCGATGGCCTCGCCGCCGCCGATGCAAGCGGTCGCCACACCCCGCGTCACCCGTCGCTGCTTCAACGCGTGGATCAGGGTCACCAGCAGCCGGGCGCCCGTGGCGCCGATGGGGTGCCCAAGGGCGCAGGCGCCGCCGTTCACATTCACCTTGTCGTGGGTGATGCCGAGCTCCTGCATAGCGGCCATGGTGACGCAGGCAAAGGCCTCATTGATCTCGAACAGGTCCACGTCTGCGACCTGCCAGCCGCTCGCGGCGAGCACCTTGCGCACCGCCGGCGCCGGGGCGGTAGTGAACCACTCGGGTTCCTGCGCGTGGCTCGCCTGGGCGACGATACGCGCGAGGGGCCGGAGCCCGCGGCGGGCCGCTTCGCTGGCGGTCATGAGAAGGACGGCGGCCGCGCCGTCGGAGATCGACGAGGAGGTCGCGGCGGTCACCGTGCCGTCCTTCGCAAACGCCGGGCGCATGGCAGGAATACGCTGGATGTCACAGCGACCCGGCTCTTCGTCGTTCGCCACCAC
>JBDSWH010000210.1:0-32160 GCA_039926785.1 Gammaproteobacteria bacterium | reverse complement strand
AGGTGTGCGGCGAGGACTTCGTCCGGAACGCCATTTACGTCGAGCGGGATGGTTCTGGCCTCGCGCTCCGGGGCTGGATCGCGCGGCCGACCCATGCCCGGAGCCAACCGGATCTGCAGCACTTTTTCCTCAACGGGCGTGCCATCCGCGATAAGTTACTGACCGGTGCTGTCCGCGCCGCCTATCGGGATGTGTTGTATCGGGACCGCTGGCCCGCCTACGTGCTCTATGTGGATATGGACCCCGCCTGGGTTGACGTCAATGCCCACCCGGCCAAACACGAGGTCCGGTTTCGTGAGCCGGGTGCCGTTCGCGATTTCGTCCGGCGCGCCGTCGAGGAAGCCCTGGGGGGGCAGAACCGCGATGACCAGACTGGCCAAGCGCCAATGGCCCGAATCGACGCCTCAGGTCACCTGTCCTCGCTAACGCCGCCGGACGAGAACTCAGTACCCGGCACCGCCTCCCTGGCACTTGGTATTCCTGGTCGTCGCGTTGGCGTCCGCGACGCTGGCGCGGCCTATGTCCTGGACGACGAGGCCCCGGCGGAGGGCGCCGACCTGCCGGCACTCGGCTTCGCGATTGCGCAACTGCACGGCATCTACATCCTCGCGGAATCGGCGGAGGGCCTGGTCGTGGTTGATGCCCATGCGGCGCACGAGCGCATCACCTACGAGCGGCTGAAGGCGTCCATCCGTCAATCCGCCGTTCAATCCCAGTCGCTGTTGTTACCGGAAACCCTGACCGTGACGGAACCAGACGCCGAGCGTGCGGCCCACCACGCTGAACTGCTGGCGCGCTGTGGGTTTGAACTGCGACGCACGGGTCCGCACCACCTGACCTTGCTGGCGGTACCCGCCATACTTGCCGGCGATGACGTGACGGACCTGGTGCGGCGGTTGGTGGCTGGTCTCCACGATGACCTGGCGTTCGACGAACTCCTCGGTTTGCTCGACCGCTGCCTGGCCGATGTGGCCTGCCACGCCTCGGTCCGCGCCAACCGGCGGCTCAGCATCGATGAGATGAACAGCCTGTTGCGCGACATGGAACGCACGCCGCGCAGCGAGCAGTGCAATCACGGTCGCCCGACCCGCGTTGCGCTTTCGCTGCCGGAGCTTGATCGCCTGTTTGCCCGCGGCCGCTGACGCTTGCCTGTGCAGACGACGACCAGGGAAGTGGCAGTGTGCCTGATGGGGCCGACGGCCACGGGCAAGACCGACCTGGTGATGGCATTGGCCGACCGGCTACCGTTGGGACTTATCAGCGTCGACTCGGCCATGATCTACCGGCACCTGGATATCGGCAGTGGCAAGCCGCCACCGGAGGTACTGGCGCGTTACCCCCATCGCCTCGTCGATATCCGGGAACCTTGGGAGCGGTACTCGGCGGGGGAGTTCGGCGTCGATGCCGCCGCGGCCGTACGGGATGCCATGACCGCACGGCGCATACCCCTGCTGGTGGGTGGAACGTTTCTATATTTCCGCAGCCTGGTGCAGGGGCTCGCGGATCTGCCGGCTGCGGATCAGGCCTTGCGGAGCGAACTGGATGCCCGAGCGACCCGCGAAGGCTGGCCCGCGCTGCACGCAGAACTGCGGCGACTCGACCCCGTGGCGGCGGCCCGGATCGGTGTGACGGACCGGCAACGCATCCAGAGGGCGCTCGAAGTCCGGTTGCTGACCGGCCAGCCGATTTCCGTCCTCCAGAGTCGGCGCGCGCCGCACGAGCGGGGCAACTACTTCCGGATCGGCCTCGTGCCCCGTGACCGACAGGCGCTTGCCGAGCGGATCACCTCGCGCTTCCATCGGATGCTCGACCGGGGCTTCGTCCCGGAGGTCGAGCGGCTGTTGTCGCTGCCCGAAATGCACGCCGATCGCCCGGCCCTGCGCGCCGTAGGTTACCGGCAGATTGCCGCGTTCGTGGCCGGCCAGTGCACTCGCGCCGAAGCCGAGCAGCGGGCCCTGGCCGCCACCCGGCAACTTGCCAAGCGGCAACTCACCTGGCTGCGGAGGGAGCAATGCGATCTGTGGTTGGACATGGAGGCGGACGACCTGCCCGGTACCCTCGAAAGAGCCGTTTGTGACGCAGTTCCGCGGATGCAATATCAGTCCTGAGCGGCTAGAATGCCGCCTGCGGCTGGAACAAAAATAAGAATCTCAGGAGTCCAAGATGGCCAAAGGTCAGGTGCTACAGGATCCCTTCTTGAACGCGCTTCGGAAGGAGAAGGTGCCTGTCTCCATCTATCTCGTGAATGGCATCAAGCTGCAGGGGACCGTCGAGTCCTTTGACCAGTTCGTTGTGTTGCTCAAGAACAGCGTTAGCCAGATGGTCTACAAGCATGCCATCTCCACCGTGGTCCCGTCCCGTGCAGTTCGCATACCGGACGGCGACGAAGAGGACGACGACTGATCAGTTATCGGGACCTGCTGACGGCATCGGAGTACCGGATTGTTTGACCGGCCGAGCCACGGCGAGCGGGCGGTACTCGTCCACGTGGCCATCGGCCATGCTCCCAGCACCGACGCCCAGGAAGAGTTCAATGCGCTCGCCCTGTCCGCCGGAGCCGAGGTTGCCGGTTCGCTCACCGCCGCGCTGCGCCAGGTCAATCCACGGTTCCTTATCGGCACGGGAAAGGTCGAGGAGCTGCGGAAGCTGCTCCTCGATTCCTGTGCCGAGATCGTACTGATCGATCATCGCCTGAGTCCTGCCCAGCAGCGCAACCTCGAGAAGAGCCTTGATCGACGCGTCATTGATCGCACGGGCCTGATTCTCGACATCTTCGCCCAACGTGCCCGCACGCACGAAGGCAAGCTGCAGGTCGAACTGGCCCAGATGGAACACCTCTCGACGCGGCTGGTCCGCGGGTGGACGCACCTGGAACGCCAGAAGGGCGGCATCGGTCTGCGGGGGCCTGGCGAAACCCAACTGGAGACCGATCGCCGACTCATCGGCGCACGGATCCGCAGCCTCGGTGAGCGCCTTAAACGGGTGTTGCAGCAGCGGCGCACGTCCGGCCAGAAGCGACGCAAGGAAGAAATTCCGACGGTATCCCTGGTCGGCTACACCAATGCCGGCAAGTCGACGCTGTTCAATCGGCTGACCCAAGCCGGCGTGCTGGTCGCCGACCAGTTATTTGCGACCCTTGACCCCACGCTGCGGCGTGTCACGCTGCCGGACGGTACTGGCATCGTCGTGGCCGACACTGTCGGGTTCATCCGGGACCTCCCCCACGAACTGGTGGCGGCGTTCCGTTCCACCCTTGAGGAGACGCAGCACTCCCGGCTGCTGCTGCATGTGATCGACTCGTCGGATCCCGCCCACGAGGAGCGGATCCACGATGTAGTGAAGGTTCTGAAGGAGATCGGGGCGGACCACCTGCCCCGAATCCAGGTCTACAACAAGGCTGATATACTCAACGCCTCGCCACGAGTGGATCGCGCCGAGACCGGCATGGCGACTCGCGTGTGGCTCTCGTCGCGGACCGGACTTGGCGTCGACGCCCTGCTCGGCGTCATCGCCGAATACCTACACGTCGCGTTGCTCAAGTGCACGGTTGAAGTCACGGCCGCCGAGGCGCGGCTCCGCGCCCGCCTTTACGAGATGGGGGCGGTGACGGCAGAGCGCTTGCGGGACGACGGGGGCTGGGAGCTGGATCTGGAGCTCGACCGTCGCGGTTTTGACGACCTGAATCGGCGGGAGCACCTTCATGTGCTGCCGGAGCGGATGCCGGAAATACCGTTCGTCCGTCCGGCTGCCGGGTAGGAAATGCGCATTACCATGAATGACTGGGACTGAAGGCATGGCCTGGAACGAGTCTGGCAACGGCAAGAATCCCTGGGACCGGGGACGCAACGAGGGCCCTCCCGACCTGGACAAGATTGTCCGCGAGTGGCAGCAGCGTCTGAATGCGTTCCTGCGTGGCGGCCGGGGCGGACCGCGCGCGCCCGGTGGCGCCGGCGGGCAGCCGGGTGGCGGGCGTGCCGCGGCAGTGATCGGCGCTGTTTTGGTTGTGGTCTGGGTGGGGACTGGTTTCTACACCGTCGACGAGGCAGCCCGTGGCGTCGTCACCCGGTTCGGCAAGTACGAGTCCACGACCGAGCCTGGCTGGCATGTGCATCTGCCCTGGCCCGTCGAGCGGGTCGAAATCGTCAATATCAGTGAAGTCGTTCCCTTCAAGCAGCAGACCCGGATGCTCACCGCCGATGAAAACATCATCGTCGTGGATCTGGTGGTTCAATATCGCCGCGCTGATGCGGTGAAGTACCTGTTCAATGTGCGCGATCCGGAAGCAACCCTGCAGGACGTGACCGAAAGCGCGATTCGCGAGGTCGTTGGCAAGAACAAGCTGGACTTCGTTCTGCTCGAGGGCCGGACTGAAATCGCCGTAAGAACCGAGAAACTGATCCAGCAGACCCTGGACGAGTACCAGACCGGCATGGTGGTCACGAAGGTCAACCTGCAGGATGCCAACTTTCCAAGCCAGGTGGAGTCCGCCGTACAGGATGCCATCAAGGCGCGGGAAGATCGGGAGCGCCTGTCCTTCGAGGCCCAGGCCTACGCCAATGACGTCTTGCCCAAGGCGCGTGGTGAAGCGGTGCGCCGCCAGGAAGATTCCGAGGCTTACCGGGCCCGGGTGGTGGCCGATGCCCAGGGCGAAGCGTCCAGGTTCACCCAGCTGCTGGCTGAGTACCAGCAGGCCCCCGACGTTACGCGTCGCCGACTCTATCTGGATGCCATGGAGGACATCTATGCGAACTCCAACAAAGTCCTGGTGGATACGTCAAAGGGCAACAACCTGATCTATCTGCCGGTAGACAAGATCCTGGAGCAGCGACGGGCGCCGGCGCCATCAACGGTCACGGTGCAGCCCGACCGGGCCCCGGCAGCGAGCGCCGCCGCGGAAGCGTCGGCCGCCACCCGTGCCCGTGAAGATCGCCGTACGAGGGAGGCCCGATGAATATCCGTGCCGTGTGGCCCATCGCAATCCTGGTGTTGTTGGCTCTAATCAGTACTTGCGTATTCACGGTCGACGAGCGGGAAGTGGCCATCAAGTTCCAATTCAGCCGCATTGTGGAAACCGACATCCCGCCTGGCATCCATTTCAAGCTGCCCTTCATCGAAGCGGTGCGCAAGTTTCCGCGCACGATCCTGACGCAGACCAATCCGCAGGAACTGTTCCTGACCCTGGAGAAGAAGAACCTCTTTGTCGACTTCTTCGTCAAGTGGCGGATCGTCAACGTTGCCGGGTACTACAAGGCGACCCGAGGCGGAGACGAGGCCCTTGCCGGTCAGCGCCTTATAGAAATCGTTAAGGATGGCGTGCGTGCGGAATTCGCCAAGCGCACAGTTCCGCAAGTCGTGTCGGCGGAACGACGCGAGCTGCTGGACAACATGCTGGCCAGCGCCAGGGCAAATGCCGCGACCCTCGGTATCGAGGTCGTGGATGTCCGGGTCAAGCGCACCGAGTTCCCGGAGCAGGTCAGCGATTCCGTGTTTGACCGCATGAAGCAGGAGCGGGCGCGAACCGCCTCCGAACTGCGTGCCCAGGGCGCCGAGGCTGCCGAGCAGATCCGCGCCGAGGCGGACCGGCAGCGCACCGTCACCCTGGCCGAAGCGTATCGGGATGCGGAAAAGGTGCGAGGTGCGGGCGACGCCGAGGCGGCCCGGATCTACGCCGAAGCCTATCGCAAGGACCCGGAGTTCTTTGCCTTCTACCGCAGCATCCAGGCCTATCGCCGGTCGCTCGGCAAGGAGAACGATCTGCTTATCCTCGACAAGGACAGCGAATTTTTTCGCTATATGGAGCGGCCGGACGCAAGGCGCTAGAGCCGGGCTCCGGCTTTCGCCGGGCCGAACTCTCTGCTAACTGGCTGCTGCCTGCACCGATGGACTGGAACGACCTGCTGACCGGGCTGGCTCTTTACCTTGTCCTTGAGGGCATCCTGCCCTTCCTGAGTCCGGAAGGGTGGCGACGGAGCATGAGTGTGATTGCGGGGCTGCCCGGCAGGCAGTTGCGCGTTTTCGGGCTGGTAAGCATGCTGGCAGGCCTTGCGCTGCTGGTTTTTGTGCGGGGCGGAACCTGATCGTGGGCAAGAACGTAATAGTCATCGGCACCCAGTGGGGTGACGAAGGCAAAGGAAAGATCGTGGACCTGCTGACGGAGCAGGCGCACGCCGTGGTCCGTTTTCAGGGCGGCCACAATGCCGGGCACACGCTGATCATCAACGGCGAGAAGACGGTCCTGCACCTGATTCCGTCCGGCATCCTGCGGCCCGGCGTTGCGTGTGTCATCGGCAATGGTGTCGTCGTGCATCTGCCGTCTCTCTTGAAGGAGATCGATGGCCTTGAGGCGCGCGGGGTCGCCGTCATTGATCGACTTCGTATCAGTGCGGCATCGCCGCTCATCCTGCCGACGCACATTGCCCTCGATCAGGCGCGCGAACACGCGCGTGGTCAACGGGCCATTGGCACGACGGGCCGTGGAATCGGCCCTGCATACGAAGACAAGGCGGGGCGGAGGTCCCTGCGCATGGCGGACCTTTTCGACGAACGTCGCTTTGGTGAGCGGCTCGCCGAGGTCATGGAGCAGCACAACTTCATGCTCGAGCACTACTACTCAGTGGCTACGGTCAATGTGGACGCCACGCGTGATGAGTGGCTCGCCATGGCAACTCGCATCAGGCCCATGATCGTCGACACGGTGGCGTACCTGGACGACCTTCGCCGGTCCGGCGCGCGCCTGATGTTCGAGGGTGCCCAAGGCGCGTTGCTGGATGTCGATCACGGGACCTATCCCTTCGTGACCTCTTCGAATACTTCGGCCGGAGCTGCAGCCACGGGCTCGGGGCTCGGACCCGGCGTCTTCGACTACGTGCTGGGTGTCGTCAAGGCCTATGCCACGCGGGTCGGCGGCGGGCCATTCCCGACGGAGCTGTTCGACGAGACCGGCGCGCGACTCGCGCGGGTTGGCGTGGAATTTGGGTCCACCACCGGTCGGCCGCGTCGCTGTGGCTGGTTTGATGCGGTGACCGTTCGTCGCGCGGTGATCAACAGCGGCATCACGGGGCTTTGCGTCACCAAGCTCGACGTCCTGGACGGCCTGCCCATGGTCAAGGTGTGCACCGGGTATCGCCTGAACGGCGAGGTGACGTCCAATCCACCGCTCCTGGTCGACCAGTACGACAGCGTCGAACCGGTCTATGAGGAGTTGCCGGGCTGGAGCGCTTCGACGCTCGGTATCCGGGCGCTTGATGGGCTGCCGGAAGAGGCGCGGCACTACCTGCGTCGCCTCGAGGGGATCGTCGGTGTGCCCGTCGACATGATTTCGACGGGCGCTGACCGCGATCACAACATCATTCTCCGTCATCCCTTCGACTGACGAAGAGGCCTCCGGTCCCATGCAAGCGGTGCAATCACCGACGGGACCGGGAGTGGCGCGCTGGGTGTCCCGTCTCCGGGTGCTGGTAACCGGATTGCTAGTTGTTGTTCTCCTAGGCGGCTGTGTGGTCCGTGTGGTGTACAACCAGCTGGACTGGCTGGCCCTCTGGTACATCGAGGATTACTTCGATCTGGATTCTGCCCAGGAACAGCAGGCCAGGCAGATGATCGCGAAGACCCTCTCCTGGCATCGGGCGACCCAGCTGCCGCGCTACGCCGATCTGTCGCGCCGAATCCTTGAGGGCATTGGACCTCCGGTGGACCCTCGTTTCCTGTCGGACCGGTATGCCGAAGCGGTCAAACTCTGGGATGACCTGCTGGTGCAGGTGGCACCCGACTCTGCCAGGCTCATGCAGTCCCTCAACGATGATCAGGTCGAGGACCTCTTCGCAAACCTTGACGAGGAGAACGAAGATCTGGCCAAGGACTACTCGGACGTCAGTCCGGAGAAGCGTCGCGCCAAGCAGGACAAGGCCATCATCGCCGCGTTCCGTCGCTTCACCGGCCGGTTGACCTACGAGCAGGAAGCACTAGTGCGCAGCCGCACGGCGGGTTTCCACGATTTGTCGACGGACTGGCTGGAGCGGCGCGCTGTTTGGCAGCGCGAGTTTCGTGCACTGCTTGCTGGACGAAAGTCCGATCCCCGGTTTGCTGAGCGGATTTCGGGTCTTGTGCTGGAGCCGAACCGGTTTGACAGTGCGCGGTACCGGAACCTGGTGCTGGAGAATCAGCAGGCCTCGTTCGAGCTGGTGGCGGCGGTTCTTGGCAGCCTTTCGCCGAAGCAGGCCGGGCACCTGCGTGAACACGTTACCAACTATGCTGAGGACTTCGAGGCCCTGGTCCGGGGCAACCCGGACCCGGCCAGGAAGCAATGAACAATCCGGTCCGGACAGTGGGAGAAGCCTGATGACACCGCTTGAGACTCTTCAGTGGGAGCGCCGCCGTAAGCTGCAAATCCGGGAGGCATTCAGGGCGGGCCTGGCGGCCTATGCGAACACCACGGAAGACCCTGTGGCGTTTTACCGTGCCTGCGCGGGGTATCTGATACCTGCCCAGCGGCGCCTGATCGACCAGGACCTGCGACTCGCGGTTCTGATTGCGAGTCGCGTGGCGGCAACCCAGGTCGAAGATCACGACAAGATCTCGGCGCTGAAGGCACGGCTCCGTGACAGTGATGCAGCACTCGGCGCCTTCGAAAGCGCTGCCAATGACCTGCGGGAGCGGGGCATCCCGGCTCGTGCGGCCTTTGAGTCGGCGGCCAGCGCCTATATCGATTTCGTCGTGAACGTTCTGGGCGCCCGGAGCCACTCGCTACGTCACCTGACTTCCACTCTGCTGAGCGAGGCGGACTGGACCTACATCACGGGCATCACGCCCGCATTGCTCGCGGAGGAGGGCGAATTCTTCGAGAGGGTGCAGACCACGGCCCCGGCCGGGATTGACCCGGCGCACATATCGACGGAGCGTCCGCCGCCGGCTTCGTAGGTGGGAGCAGCAGACTGTCGTCGCCCACTGAATCGTCAGCGGTGGTGCCGAGGAAAGGACTTGAACCTTCACGGGGTTGCCCCCACTGGCACCTGAAGCCAGCGCGTCTACCAATTCCGCCACCTCGGCGGGGTGGTACGGCTGAATAAGAGTGCGGCAATTTAATGGCACGCTGTATGCTTGTCAACGCAATGAGCAAATCAACACCAATACTTCATGAATAAGCGGCGTCAACGCCGCGCATCAACGGCAGCGTCTTCAGGGGCGGGAGATTCCCCGGCCCCTTACCAGCACCCGGTACCCGATCCGAACCAGCTGCTGGACGTGCTGCGCAGTCAGGGCGTTCCGCTGACCCTGCCGGCTCTGGCCGCGACGCTCGGCATCACCGGGGACCGCCAGGTTGTCGACCTGCGCCGGCGCCTCGAGGCGTTATCCACGGCCGGCCAGTTGCTCGTCAATCGGCGTGGCGAGTACTGCCTCAGCGACAAACTGGACGTCGTTCCGGGCACCGTGACCGCGCACCGGGACGGTTTCGGGTTTCTGGTTCCGGATGACGGTTCCGACGATGTTTTTCTGCCCGTTCCCGAGATGCGCTCCGTTCTCGATGGCGACCGGATTGCCGTACGCGTCGCAGGCCGCGGCCGCGGTGGCCGTCGCGCCGGAACGGTGGTCGAAATCCTGGCGCGAAGCCGGGAGAGTCTGGTCGGTCGATACCACAGGGATCGCGACCTCGGTTGGGTCGTGGAGAGCGGACGCTCCCCCCACCGGTTCATCGTGACCGATCGTGACCGTACGGGGGCGGAGCACGGTCAGCTGGTGAAGCTGGAAATCCTTGAGTACCCCGGTCCGGACCACGAGGCGCGGGGGAGGGTGGCAGAAGTGTTGGGCGATCCCCGCGATCCCCGGGTACTCACCGATGCGGCCATCGAAATGTTTCACATTCCGTCCCGCTGGCCGGAGCGGGCCCTGGAGGATGCGCGCCGCATAGGCTCCGAGGTGGCTGCCGCCGACAAGCACGGCCGAACCGACCTGCGCGACATGCGCCTGGTCACGATCGACGGCGAGGATGCGAGGGATTTCGACGACGCGGTCTACGCTGAACCGCTGGCTGACGGCTGGCGTCTTGTGGTCGCCATCGCCGACGTGTCGCACTACGTGACACCCGGGGAAGCGATCGACGCCGAGGCGCGGCGGCGCGGCACTTCGGTGTACTTCCCGGACCGGGTCGTGCCCATGTTGCCCGAAGAGTTGTCCAACGAGCTTTGTTCGCTTAAGCCGCATGTCGACCGCCTCTGCATGGTGTGCGACATGCGACTGGACGATCGTGGCACCGTCACCGGATCGACGTTTTACCGGGGGGTCATGCACTCCCACGAGCGGCTGACCTACAACATCGTCGACCAGTATCGGCGGGGCGAGGACGGTGCCAAAGTACCGGACGCCGTAAAGCCGGTCGTCGACAACCTCTACGGCGTGTACGACGGCCTGCGGAAGGCCAGGGAGAAACGTGGGGCCCTCGATCTCGACCTTCCCGAGATCAAGATCCAGCTGGATTCTTCGGGAGCCATTGTCGGCGTTGCGTCGCGCCTGCGGAACGACGCCCACCGGCTGATCGAGGAGTGCATGATCGCCGCCAACGTGGAGGCGGCACGCTACCTTCTCAGGCACAAGCTGACGACCCTCTACCGGGTGCATGCCGGTCCGGAAGGCGACAAGCTGGAGGATCTGCGCCTGCTGTTCCAGAGCCTTGGAATTCCGATTGCCGAAACGGCTGGTACCAAGCCGAAGGAGATCAACCGGGTGCTCCAGCTGATCAGGGACCGGCCGGATTTTACGATGCTGGCAACGGCGGTCCTTCGGAGCATGAAGCAGGCTGTCTACCACCCTGCCAACAATGGCCACTTTGGGCTCGCGCTAAATTGTTACGCCCACTTCACGTCCCCCATTCGACGCTACCCGGATCTGCTGGTGCATCGGGGAATCGGTCACCTTCTGGACGGCGGCAAGCCGGCGGCGTTTCCCGTTGACCTGCCGGCCGCCGAACACCTGGGGACCATCACCTCAGTGCAGGAGCGGCGGGCCGACGAGGCCACGCGTTATGTGGAGGCGCGCTGCAAGTGCCTCTTCATGCTCGACCAGGTTGGCGCCACGCTGGATGGCGTCGTAACCGGCGTGACCCATTTCGGCTTGTTCGTCATGCTCCGCGGCCTCCTCGTTGACGGGCTGATTCATGTCACCAGCCTGCCCAGCGACTACTACCATTTGGAATCGGGCGGGCGCGGCCTCAAAGGCGAGCGCACCGGCCGCGCGTTCCGGCTTGGCGACGACGTGCGTGTCCGCGTCGTTCGCGTGGACCCTGAGGAGGCCAAGATCGACCTGACTCTCGACGGCGGCGCAGAAAACCCTCCAGCCCGGCGCCCCGCCGCGAAGCAGGGCCAGGGCCAGGGTCCGGGTCCGGAGAGCAGCCGCCGGCGCCGGCGGTGAAGCGCCCGTGAATCAGCGGCTGGTGTACGGGATTCATGCGGTCCGACAGCTGCTGCTGGCACGGGCAGAGACGGTTGAGCGCGTTTATCTGCAGACCGACCTGGGCGGGGAACGGCGGGAGCGCCTTGCCGACGTCCTGCACAAGACTTCCCGGGTCACGAGCGTTTCAGCCCAGGAGCTGGTGACCCTTACGGGGACCACCAAGCATCAAGGTGTCGCGGCGCTGGCGGCGGAGCAGGGACCGCTTTCGGAAGGCGCAGCCCGGGATCTCCTCACCCGGGTCGAGCGACCGCTGGTTCTCGTCCTTGACGGCGTGCAGGACCCGCGCAATTTTGGCGCCTGCCTGCGCACCGCCGATGCGGCGGGCGCGCACCTCGTGGTGGTGGCCCGGCACCGAAACGTCGATGTCACCCCGGTGGTCAGCAAGGTGGCCGCCGGCGCGGCGGAGGCCCAGCCGATTGTGCAGGTCAGCAATCTCGTGCGCTTTCTGGAGACGCTGAAAAGCCAGGGACTTTGGATTGTTGGCACGGACGACGCCGCTCCGGCGTCCCTTTACGACGTGGACCTGACCACCGGTATCGCCCTGGTGCTGGGCGCCGAAGGGGAGGGTCTCCGGCGCCTGACGATCGAGCGCTGTGACCACCGGGTGAAGCTGCCCATGCACGGCACCGTCAGCAGCCTCAATGTGGCTGTGGCGGCCGGAATCTGCCTCTATGAGTGCGTGCGCCAACGGTCGGCGGCGACAGGCGCGGGCGGTGGCCGGTTGCCCGGGACCCGCCCCGTCCGGTAGCATGCGCGTCCCGCAGCCGGGGTTTGCCCCGCTGCGGCCCTTGCCACACCGACCGGACTCACGCCTGGACAGCCTAGTCCGGGACCGGGCCCAGGGACGGGTGGCTTTAATCCACAAGGAGTTGTCCGATGCGTCACTACGAGATCGTGTTTCTCGTTCATCCCGATCAGAGCGAGCAGGTTCCGGCCATGGTCGAGCGCTATCGCGCCATGATCACAGCTGGCGGCGGCCAGGTGCACCGGCAGGAGGATTGGGGGCGGCGCCAGCTGGCCCATTCCATCAACAAGGTTCACAAGGCCCACTACGTCCTGATGAACGTGGAATGCGACCAGGCCACCCTGACCGAGCTCGTGGGAGCTTTCCGCTTCAGCGATGCCGTGCTCCGGCACCTGGTCATGGGTCGGGACGAAGCCGTCACCGAAGCGTCGCCGCTGGTCAAGTCGGCCGACGACGGCAGCCGCGCTGTGCTTGGACGCCCCGATGAGGGCGGCGATGGTCCGGTGCGCTCCCGTGGCGACGATGGCGATGCGGCCGACAGCGCCGCCGCCTAGTCCGTACCCCCACTTACAAGAGCTCTCAAGGACAACCTGTCATGAGCAAGTATTTTCGCCGCCGCAAGTTCTGCAAGTTCACCGCCGAGGGCGTCAAGGAGATCGACTACAAGGATCTCGAGACGCTCCGGGCCTATGTCACCGAGACGGGCAAGATCGTGCCCAGCCGTATCACCGGTACCAAGGCCCGCTATCAGCGCCAGCTGTCGACGGCCGTGAAGCGCGCCCGCTTCCTGGCCCTGCTTCCCTATACCGACAAGCACTGAGAATCTGACGGCTATCCGACTGCTCCGGCCGGCACGGCCCAGTTCCTGGGGTTGTTGGCCGTGAGTGCGTTTGTCCGGTGGCTGCGCGACCGTCGCCTGCCCCGGATTGCCACGGTGGTCATCACGTTTCTACTGCCACTGACGAACGTGGTGAGTGCCGCTGTCGTGATCACGACGGCTCGCGGGTCCGGCTGGCGCAGCGCGGCCGTGGATGTCCTGGCCTCTCTCGGTGTCTTGGGACTGCTGATCGCCCTGACGCCGAACGAGTCGGGCGCGCCGGCGGCGGGCACCGCTGTGCTCGGTGCCGTGGCACTTTGGGGCGGCGCCGTGCTGGTCGGCGGCCTGCTGCGACGTTTCAGGTCCGTGGATCTCGCCCTGCAGGCCCTGGTGATTGCCACGCTGTTGGCCGTGGCCGGCACAGATCTGCTGATCCCTGACGCCCGTGCCTACTGGTTGCCGGTATTGCAGGCTCTCATCCAGAGCGCCGGGTTGCCCCGGGCGGACGGATTGCCCCCGGACTGGCTGGCCACGATGGCCGCACTGATGCACGGCGTGATCGGCGCGAGCCTGCTTTCCACGGTCATCCTGGCCCTGATACTGGGACTGTGGCTGGATCGGGACGCGGGCGACGGGGCGGAATGGCGCCGCCAGTTCCTCACGCTGCGCCTTGGCCGGGTCCTGTCGATAGCAGCGGCTCTCTCGGCGGTGCTGGTATTCGCCGGGTTCACCAGCCTCGGAGGGGGCTTCCTGCTGGTGCTGGGCACCGGCTTTGCGGCCCAGGGAATGGCCATTATTCACTGGACGGCGGAGGACAGGCGTTGGCCCCGCATGTGGCCCCTCGCACTCTACGCCCCGTTACTGTGGCCTCCCTCGGTGGGCCTGGTACTGGCCGGGCTGGCGGTTGCCGGCCTGGTCGACAACGGCGTCAGCCTGCGCCGGCGCCGGACGGATGTGGTTTAATACGCGGCCCTCCGGGGACGCAATCACCTAAAACTTCAAGTCAAGAGATCGCAACCATGGACGTCATTCTTCTCGAGAAGGTCGAAAACCTGGGCAACATCGGTGACCGGGTCAAGGTCCGCTCCGGGTATGGCCGCAACTTCCTGTTGCCCCGTGGCAAGGCCACGCTGGCCACCTCGACGAACGTTGCCGTGTTCGAAGCCAGGCGCGCAGAGTTCGAGAAGAAGGAAGCCGCGGAGCTTGAGGCGGCCCGTCAGCGGGCGGCGAGCGCTGGCAAGCTCGCATTGCGGCTGTCGGCCAAGGCCGGCACGGAAGGCAAGCTGTTTGGATCGCTGGGTACGGCCGACATTGCCGAGGCGTGCACAGCCGCTGGCTTTCCGGTGAAGCGCAGCGAAATCCGTCTGCCTGACGGCCCTATTCGCACTCTCGGCGACCATTCGATCGAACTGCACCTGCACAGCGACGTGAATGCCGTCATCAACGTTACGGTCGTGGCTGAAGACGACGGCGGCCGGGCCTCGTAGGTCCGGCGAGACCTGAAGCGGCCGGCGCATGGCAATTCCCGGACCGCGACGCGACGCCGGGTCCCTGACTGATCTGCCGTCTCCACCGAGCTCGAACCAGGCTGAGCAGGCGTTGCTCGGCGGTCTCATGCTCGACAACAGCAGCTGGGATCGCATCGCGGATCTGGTCTCTGCCACTGACTTTTTCCGGCCAGATCATCGCCTGATCTTCGGCGCCATCCAGGGTCTTGCCGAGCGCAGTCAGCCGGCGGATCCCGTAACTCTTGGCGAGTACCTCGCCTCCCGGGGTGAGCTTGCCGACGCTGGCGGCGCACCGTACCTCGGCGAACTGGTCACGGACACGCCGAGCGCGGCCAACGTCACCTACTACGCCAGGATCATTCGCGAGCGCGCGCTCCTCCGCCGGCTCATCGAAGTCGGCAACGAGATTGCATCGTCGGCGTACCGCCCCGAAGGCCGTCCCATTGCAGAGCTCGTCGACGAGGCCGAACGCCGGGTTTTCGAGATTGCAGAGCGGGGTCAGCGACGTGGCTCCGGCTTCATCCGCCTGAACGAGGTGCTCAAGGCGACTGTCGACCGGCTGGACTCGCTGCATCAGTCCCAGGGCGCCCTGACGGGGCTGCCAACGGGATTCACACGGCTGGACGAGTTCACGTCGGGCCTGCAGCCCGGCGATCTCGTGATCATCGCGGGGCGGCCCTCGATGGGGAAGACAACTCTTGCATTGAACATCGCGGAAAACGCCGCCCTTGGAGCCGGCAAGTCGGCTGCCATCTTCAGTATGGAAATGTCCGTCGAGCAGCTGGCTTTCCGTATGGTGGCGTCGCTGGGACGGGTGGACCAGTCGCACCTGCGCAATGGCCGCTTCGGGGACGACGACTGGCCAAGGATCCACGGCGCCATCCAGCAGATGGCGGAGGCCCCTATCTATATTGACGACACGCCGTCAATGACGCCGACGGAGGTTCGGGCCCGTGCCCGGCGCCTGCAGCGCGAGCGTGGCCTCGACCTGATCGTCGTCGACTACCTGCAGCTGATGCGGGTGGCAGGCACCGCCGAGAACCGAGCCACGGAGATTTCGGAGATCTCCCGGTCACTGAAGGGCCTGGCGCGAGAGTTGCGTGTCCCCGTCGTCGCACTGTCCCAGCTGAATCGCAGTGTCGAATCGCGCACTGACAAGAAGCCGGTGATGTCGGACCTCCGGGAGTCCGGCGCCATCGAGCAGGATGCCGATCTCATCCTGTTTATCTACCGAGACGAGGTTTACAACCACGACAGTCCGCGGAAAGGCATCGCCGATATCAACATCGCCAAACAGCGAAATGGACCGACTGGCGAATTTCCGCTCACGTTCCTAGGCAAGTTCACCAAGTTCGAGAATTACGCGCCAGAGATCGAGGGCTTTCAGTGACCCCAGCTGCGGTCGCGGTCATCCGCCCAGCAGCGCTCCGCAGTAATCTTGAAAGGGTGCGCCAACTGGCGCCGGGCTGCCCGGTGCTGGCCGTCATCAAGGCCAATGCCTACGGTCACGGCCTGGTGCAGGTGGCCCGGATCCTGGACGAGGTCGAGGCATTCGCCGTGGCCCGCATCGAGGAAGCGGTGCAGCTGCGCGAAGCGGGTGTCAGCAAGCGACTGGTCATCCTCGGCGGATGCCTGACGACTGAGGAAGTCCGGACTGCTGCCGAGCTGGAGCTGGACGTGGTCCTGCATTCCGCGCAGCAGGTGGCGCTGCTCGAGGCAACAGCCGTCCGGCTGGCAATGGACTGCTGGCTCAAGGTGGACTCAGGAATGGGGCGCCTCGGCGTCGATCCGGCAGCGGTCCCGAAGCTGGTGCGACGGCTCCGTGTCGCGGCCGCGGTCCGGTCCCTGACCCTCATGACTCACCTGGGCTGCGCCGACGACCTGTCCGATCCGGCTATGCCATCCCAGCTGCAGGTCATGAGCACCCTGCTGGAGGACTGGGACGGTGACGTCAGCATCGCAAATTCAGCCGCCATTCTTCAGTGGCCGGATACGGTCCGCACGGGCGGCGTACTGCGCTACCGGGGCCGAAACTGGGTTCGGCCGGGAATCATGCTGTTCGGGGCGTCACCGGTCCGGGGACGGTCGGCTGTGGAACTGGGCCTGCGTCCGGCCATGTCGTTCGAAACCCGGCTGGTTTCCGTCAAACCGGTGACGAAGGGCCAGAGGGTGGGCTACGGCGGGCACTGGGTGGCGTCCCGACCCAGTATTCTGGGAGTGGCCGCGGCTGGTTACGCGGATGGCTATCCCTGGCACGTTGGGGCCGGCACCGCAGTCGGCGTGCGGGACTGCCTCGCGCCGGTGGTTGGTCGGGTGTCAATGGACATGCTGACACTCGACCTGACTGAGGTGCGCGGCGCGAAGCCGGGTGACCGGGTTGTGCTGTGGGGAGACTCGCCCACGGTCGAGGAAGTCGCGGGCGCTGCCCGGACCATTCCCTGGACCCTGATGACCGGCATCAACCGCCGGGTGGCTGTGCGGGTCGATGCCGGCGTGACCGCGTCCGAAGCCGATCTTCGGGTCGGGGCCGGGACCTAAGAGAGGAAGAACCCCATCTTGATGCCGATGATCTCGATGACGTCGTTGTCCGTGAGCTTCTGAGCCTGGGGTCCAAGGACCTGGCCGTTCAGCTTGGGTGGGCTATCGGACTTGTTCTCCACCTGAACGAGGTGATAACCGTCAGCCCGCCGGGTAATGGCGACAACCTGAGAGCCCGGGCGACCCAGCGTGGTCAGTGCCTTGTTGAGAGCAATCTCCCGACCGGCGAATGAGCCGTTCAGTACCTGCACCTTCGCGACCACCAACGGCTTGGCGGCCGGCTCCGAGCCCAAAGCGCGGGAGGGAGTGGGAGCGGGTGCCGATCCGCCATTCAGCCCGCTATTCAGGCTGGCCGACATCGCGGCTGCCTTGGCCAGCGCCTCCGCTCCGCCGACCTGGCGCTCGATAACCATCGTGCTGGCGAACTCGTCTTCCTCTTCAGCGGAGCCGTCTACGAAGCGCAACTGGTGCCGCCCGACGGTGACCACGTCGCCGTTCTGCAGGGCGTGCTTCTTGATGATCCGGCCGTTGACGTAGGTGCCATTGGTACTGTTCAGGTCCTCAAGGAAGGAGTCGTTGAGGATATTGATCACCAGCGAATGGTGACCGCTGACAGTCGGGTTATCGATCCGAATGTCATTGTCGGGAAGGCGGCCCACGGTGTACCGCTCCTTGGACATGTTGTATTCGGCGAGAACCTGTCCGTCGAGGCTCAGAATTACGCGTGCCATGAGCGGATTGCCTGCTGCAAACTATTGAAAGATGCGCCGAAACTGCGCGAATACACTGGTCTTCGCCGGAAAAGGCTCCACGACCTGCGAGAGGATGACTGAGACATTGTCCTTGCCCCCATGGTCGTTGCTGAGCTGGATCAGCTGTTGACCTGCCATTTGAAGATTAGCACTAAAAGTGCTGATCGTTAAGTGAATGTCCTCATCCTCCACCATGTCGGGCAGGCCGTCCGAACACAGCAGGTAGACGTCCCCTTCCTGAACCTCCAGCTCCTGGACCTCGACCTGCACGGTCGCTTCGACGCCGAGGGCGCGGGTAACGTAGTTGCGGTTGGTCGAACGGGCTGCCTCCTCCTGGGAGTAAAAGCCCCGGTCAACCAGTTCCTGGAGCAGGGAGTGGTCCATGGTCAGTTGCTCGAACCTGTTCCGCCGAAACCGGTAGAGCCGGGAATCGCCCACATGGGCGATGGATACCCGGTTGTCGTAGAACAGGCAGGCGACGATCGTGGTACCCATACCCTCGCACTGGGGCTGCATCTGGGCAGTCTGGTGGATGACACGGTTGGCCCGGGCGATGGCGTCCCGCAGGATGATCGTCTGCCGCATGAGGCTGGTCTCGGGGTCCGTGGCATTCCGGGCCTCGCGCTCGCAGGCCGGCGGCACCAGCTCCAGGACGGTCCTCACGGCGATTCCGCTGGCCACCTCGCCGGCGTTGTAGCCACCCATGCCATCGGCGAGCACGAGGAGCCCGGTGTCGCCGTTGGTGCCCACGGCGTCCTCGTTGTGCTCCCGGACACGGCCGGTGTCCGAGAGGTGGATGTTGTTGAACTGGGTGCGGAGGCTCATACGATTTCCGGAGCGAACGTACTACAACACTCCCTCAGGGCCAATGCCATCGCCTTGCCGCTCTCGTAGCGGTCGGCCGGATTCTTCGCCAGCGCCCGGTCCAGGATCTCGTCTACGCCGGCCGGCACGTCGTCGCGGATGTCGGACACCGGCCGATGCCTCTGGTGGACGATCTTGTCCATCAGACGGGGGATTGAGTCGGCCTGGAATGGCGGCGAACCAGTCAGCAGGTGATACATCGTAACGCCGAGAGAATACAGGTCCGTTTGCCCGGACACCTTGCTGGCCTGGAGCTGTTCGGGTGACATGTAGGACGGGGTCCCGAGGATGATTCCCGTGCGGGTCCGGCTGGAATCCGTCAGCCGGGCGATGCCGAAGTCTGTCAGCTTCATCCGGTCGGAATTGATGTCATACATCAGGTTCGCCGGCTTCACATCCCGGTGGACGACGTTCTGGCTGTGCGCATAGTTGAGGGCTTCGGCCGCGCGGGCCATGAGTTCCAAGACGACCTTGGCAGGCAGAAGCCGGCCAAGCTGGGCGTAATGACTGAGCGGCTTGCCTTCGAAGTACTCCATGGCCAGGTACGCCACATGATTGTCTTCGCCGGCGTCGTGGATCGAGATGATATAGGGGTGATTGAGGCGCCCGGCGGATTCTGCCTCCCGCAGGAAGTGAGAGCGGGCGGTGGCCAGGTCGTTGTCTGCGAATTCCTCGGCCAGGGGCAGAGTCTTGATCGCCACTCGCCGGTTGATGGTCGGGTCCCGGCCCAGGTAGACGGTGGCCATGGCCCCGCGGCCGATGACCCGCTCCAGTTCGTAGCGTCCCAGGGTGCGGCCGGCTGGCGAGACCGGCAGCGGGCTGCTGCCAGGGGTCTTCTCCGTATTGCGGGGGCTCGCCTTGTGAGGAACAACCCCCCGGGCGCCCGACAGTTTTTCCAGCTTCGTCGCCACGTCCCGGTACCCCGGATCACGGGCTGCGAGGTGACGGAACACCCGCTCGGCCCGGGCATAGTCCCGCCTCTTGCCGTGTTCCATTGCGAGGTCATAGAGGTGGGCTTTGGTGCGCTCGGTCGTGGGCTGTTGCCGGAGCACTGAAAATCCCAGGTCGAGTTCGTCGCCGGGCCCCGGTGCGTTATTGCCCCTCTCGCGCGCGCCGTCTGTCGCCGCCCTGCGGGTCTGGCCGGAGACCTGCAGTGAGAACTGCAGGATCGCGATACCCGTCAGGCAAAAGAGGGCGAGGCCGGCCAAGTGCAGCCAGATCCCGGCCATGGACACGAGGGCATATTCAGCCACAAGAAGGGTGAGCATCCCGGAGACAGCCAGGCCGGCGGCGGTCAGCAATCCCAGGCGCCCACTAAGCGTGGCGCCGACGGCCAGCAGAAGGGCCAGGGCGATTTCCAGCCACACGGCCCATCCCGGCCGCGTGATTTGATCGCCCGACAGGTAGTTGGCGAGGTCTGTCGCAATCAGGGCCGCCATGCCCGCCTCGTCGACGAGCGGGGTCCGGACGCGGTCGGTGCCGACGGGGTCCGGATTGCCGATCACGACATACCGGTCGTTGAGTTCTGCGGCCGCGCTTCCGTCCAGCACGGCCCCTGCCGTCACCACCGGGATGCCGTTCGGGTTGGAATCAGAGAAGTAGAACCTGGCGAGGTTGCCGTCTCCGTGCGGCTGCCCACCCTGAAGCTGGAGAGCCGCCAGGGCGCTGGGCGGCACGGCTCCAGGCTCTGTGGCAAGTACCGGGGCTGTGTGCCGCACGACGCCATCGCGGTCGTTGAGGAGCGCGACGTGGCCGATAGTGGCCGCCGCTTCGCAGAGCATGGCCGGGGCCGGGACGAGAGCCGCCATCACCGGCTGCGGGGCTTCGGCGCCGGTGAACCGCCCGCTGGCCGCCGCGACCCGCTGTGAGCAGGCTCCGCTGGACGCTGCGAGTCCGGGCCGATAGTCGGTCGTCGCCAGGCCCAGCACGACATTGCCGGCACTGCGGATGGCGGCCGCGACGCGCTGCTGGTTGCCCAGGCGCGCCTCGGCGTCAGCGAGTTGGCGCCGGAGCAGGCCGGGCTCGGCGGCCCGGGCCAGCGCGCCCCCACTGTCCTCAATCCGAAGCAGCGATTGCAGCCGGGTGATGTCATCCGCGCTACCGGTCGGCGGGGCCGGGGCCGCCGGGATGATGGCCAGGGCGCCAGCTGCCTTGATGCCAGCAAGCAATTCATCGAGACGGGGCATGGTCCAGAGATCGCCGTTGCCAACATCCGGTTTGACGATCACCACCGGCGCCTCGGTGGCCGTCGCGGAAAGTCGCTGGCAAAGGTCATAGAAGCCCCGCTCGATGCCGACCAGCCGGTCGCCGCCAAGCGCAAAGCAAAGGGCCAGGACGGCGCATAGCCCGGCCTGGGCGGCCTCGCTCAGCAGGCCATCGCCCTGACTGTCCCGGAACAACATAACAAAATAGTATGCGGATCAGGCCGGCCGGGTTGAGAACTGAGTGGTGGTTTTGGGGCCCGCGGCCGGGTTTCCCGTCTCGAAATGGGGCTGCAGGCAGCCCACAATGCACGCCGGTTGAATCCCGAGAGACCCATGGCCAAAGCCCAGAAGACCTACGTCTGCAGCGAGTGCGGGGCCGCCGCGCCCAAGTGGCAGGGCCAGTGTCCCGGATGCGGTGCGTGGAACTCACTCGAACCCGGGATCGGCGCGGCACTACGGTCGACACCGTCGGCCGTGGCGCCCGTCCGTCGTCTCTCGGAGGTCGGCACCGAATCGGTCGCCCGGATTTCCACTGGCATCTCCGAACTCGATCGCACGCTCGGTGGCGGCCTGGTGCCGGGCTCCGTCGTGCTGCTCGGCGGAGATCCGGGCATTGGCAAGTCGACGCTGCTGCTGCAGGCGGCGGCGCGCCTCCGGACGCCCGGTGGAACCTTGTATGCCAGCGGCGAGGAATCCTTGCAGCAGATCAGCCTCCGGGGCCAGCGGCTCGGCGAGGACCTGGGGCCCGTCGCCGCTATGGCGACCACCCGGGCGGAGGACGTACTGGCGGCAGTCGCGGACACCCGGCCGGGATGCCTGATCGTCGATTCGATCCAGACCATGGCGACGGACCTGTTGCCCGCCACGCCGGGTTCTCCCAATCAGCTGCGTACCTGCGCCGGCCTCTTCGTGCGACTGGCCAAGCAGTCCGGCATGGCCGTCATCCTGGTCGGGCACGTTACGAAGGACGGCCAGATAGCCGGCCCGCGGTTGCTGGAGCACATGGTTGACGTGGTGCTCTATTTCGAGAGCGAGGTGGGAAGCCGGTACCGGATTCTCCGCGCCGTGAAGAACCGCTTTGGCGCGGCCAACGAGCTCGGAATATTCGTCATGTCCGAGGGGGGTATCCGGGAGGTCCGCAATCCGTCCGCGCTTTTTGTCTCCCAGCGTGGCGAGCCCGTGCCGGGGAGCGTGGTCACCGCGGTGCACCAGGGCAGCCGGCCGCTGCTGGTCGAGGTCCAGGCCTTGGCGGACCAGGGCAGCGGCGGACCGCCCCGGCGCGTCGCGATCGGCCTGGAACAGAACCGGCTGACGCTGCTGCTGGCCGCCCTGCACCGGCACGGGGGCATCGCGACCCACGCCAACGACGTCTTCGTCAACGTGGTCGGCGGGGTGCGCATCATGGAACCCGCTGCGGATCTCGCAGCGCTGCTTGCCACGATATCCAGCATTCGTGACCGGCCGTTGCCGCGGGATCTCGTCGTCTTCGGCGAGGTGGGGCTGGCTGGTGAGATCCGGCCCGTGGCCTACGGGGAGGAACGGCTGCGGGAGGCTGCCAAGGTCGGCTTCAAGCGGGCCGTGATTCCCAGGGCCAATGCCCCCAAGCAGCCGATCGAGGGCCTTGCCGTTTCGGTCGCGGACAACCTGCGCGACATCATGCAGATGTTGCCAGCGCTGGAGGCGTGATGCGTGCGGAGCTCACCACGTTGTCGCCCGTCGCCAGAATCTCAACCCGGTAGGCGTTCAGCATCAGGACGGCGCCCTTCTCCGGAATCGTCTCGAGCTTCTCCAGGATGAGGCCATTGAGGGTTGTTGGCCCGTCGGTGGGCAGGTGCCAGTGCATCATGCGATTGAGCGCGCGGACGTTGATGCCCGCATTGATGACCCACGCTGTACCGGACTCTTCCTTGCGGACATCCGCCGCCGCCGCGTCGGAGGTTGCGGAGAACCCGCCGAGGATCTCCTCGAGGATATCCTCGATGGTGACCATGCCCTGAATGTCACCGTACTCGTCGACGACGAATGCCGTGCGCTGGCCTGATCGATGGAACTGCCCCAGCAGGTTGTGAACCGACGTGCCTTCCGGGACAAAGAACGGTTCAACCATCAGCGCCTCGACGGCGGCCTGATCCAGCGTGCCGGACATCACGCCCACCAGGGACCGGAGGTGGAGCAGTCCCGCGAGATTTTCGACGTTGCCCCGGAATACCGGCAGCCGGCTGTGAGGCGCGCGGGTGATCGTCTCGACGGTGGCCTGCCAGTCGTCGTCCAAGTCGATGCCAACCAGCTCGTTGTCCGGAATCATCATCTCGTCGACGATCATGTCCTCCAGGTCGAGGATCGACATGAGCATGCGTTGCCGCCGGCGTGGGAGCAGCCCGCCCGCCTCGGCCACGATCGTCCGCAGTTCATCGAGGGTCAGGTTGTGGTGGGCGGTCTCGTCGGCCCGCACGCCGAATAGTCTCAGCAAGCCGTTTGAGATCGCTGTTACGCACCAGACGACGGGCCAGGTGATTTTCAGCAGGCCGTAGTACACGACCGCGGCTGGCTGGCCCAGCTGCTCGGAGCGCAGCGCACCCACGGTCTTGGGCATCACGTCCGTGAACACCATGATCACGAACGCGAGTCCAATGCTGGCCAGTGCCACCCCGCCCGGCCCGCCCATCCGGAGCGCGGCGAGCGTTACCAGAGAGGTCGCGAGCGTATTGGCGATGTTGCTGCCAATCAGAATCAGGGAGATCAGCCGGTCGGGGCGGGCAAGCAGCTTCTCGGCCAGCCGGGCGCCCAGGTGGCCCTGACGCGCCCGGTGCCGCAACCGGTAGCGATTGAGGGTCAGGAGCGCTGTTTCGGAACCGGAAAAGAAGGCCGAGATCAACAGCAGAAGGACCAGCAGCCCGACAAGCGGTCCGGCAGATATGTCGTCAGCCAAGTTTGCGAGACCCCGGAAGCGGGCAGTGGGGTTTCATGGTGACCAACGGCCGGCGAGACTGTCAAGGCGGCCGCGCCGGGGCCGTCCGCGGGCGACGGGCCGGTCCTGCCGGCATACAATTCCGCCCTTGCCAGGGCAGTACTGGCTGACACTGGATCCCTTGCCATGTTCAACACATTGAGCGATCGACTGCGGGGCGTTCTCGATCAGGTTCGCGGCCGCGGGCGCCTGACGGAGGAAAACGTCCAGGAGGCCGTTCGGGACGTGCGGCGTGCACTTATCGAGGCGGATGTGGCGTTACCGGTGGTCCGGGACTTCGTCGAGCTGGTGCGGCAGCGCGCGCTGGGCGCGGACGTCCTGCGCAGTCTGACTCCCGGACAAGTCTTCATCCGGATCATCCATGAGGAGTTGACGCGGACGCTGGGCGACGGCATCGCCGAACTCGATCTTCGCCACCAGCCGCCTGCCGTCATCCTGCTGGCGGGCCTGCAGGGTACCGGCAAGACCACGACGGCGGCCAAGCTCGCGCTGTTCATCCGGGAACGACTCGGCAAGCGCGTGGGTCTGGCGAGCACCGACACCCAGCGGCCCGCGGCGATCCTGCAACTCGAGCGGCTGGCGTCGTCGATTTCCGTGCCTTTCCTGTCCGCGGATGTGAGCCTCGGCGCCGTGGGGATCGCTGAGCGGGTGCTCGCTGATGCCCGCCGGGACCAGATCGAGGTCCTGATCGTCGATACGGCGGGTCGCAGCCGGCTCGACGTCGACCTGCTCGAAGAACTGCGCGCGATGCGCGACAAGGTCGATCCGATCGAAACGCTGCTCGTGGTCGACAGCATGGCCGGCCAGGACGCCGTGAACACGGCCCGCGCCTTCGCCGATGCCCTGCCCCTGACTGGCGTGATTCTCACCAAGGCCGATGGCGACGCGCGGGGCGGCGCGGCCCTGTCCGTGAAGACGGTAACCGGCCAGCCCATCAAGTTCATTGGCAGCGGCGAGGCAGTGACGGAGCTGGAACCGTTCCACCCGGACCGCATGGCATCCCGCATCCTGGGAATGGGTGACGTCCTATCGCTGGTGGAGGAGGTCCAGCGCACGGCCGATCACGAGTCCGCGGCCCGGCTGGCCGAGAAAGTGGCCACCGGCAAGCAGTTTGACCTCAATGACCTTCGTGCCCAGCTCGCGCAGATCTCGGGCCTGGGTGGCGTCGAAGGCCTCCTGGCGAAGTTGCCCCTGCCTGGCGGCATGTCCGCAGAAAAGCTGGCCGGCCAGGTCGATCCACGGATGCTGCGGCGCCAGATGGCCATCATCGACTCCATGACGCCCCGGGAGCGGCGGCGGCCGCAGATCGTTGATGGGTCCCGACGGCGCCGGATCGCTGGCGGGGCGGGCCTTGCCGTGCAGGAGGTCAACCGCCTTCTGAAGCAGCACGCCCAGATGCAGAAGATGATGAAAAAGATGGGGCAGGGCGGGCTCCGGCGGCTCATGCGGGGGTTCCCGGGTCTGCCCCGCTAACGCCCGAAACGGTGCCATTCAGCCCTTTTTCGCGTAATATTCCGCGGTTAATCGGGTCCCACCGACCCAGTACTGGCATTCAAGGAATCTCAAAAGCGATGGTTACTATCCGTCTGTCCCGCGGAGGCGCCAAGGGGCGGCCCTTCTACCACCTCGCCGTCAGCGACTCGCGACGTGCCCGAGATGGCCGCTACATCGAGCGCATTGGTTTTTTCAGCCCGATTGCCACCGGCTCAGAAGAGCGGTTGCGGATCGATCTTGGCCGCTACGAATATTGGCTTGGCGTCGGCGCCCGGGCTTCGGATCGCGTTGCGTCCCTGGTCAAGGACTTCCGCCAGCAGGCTCCGGCCCAGGCCGCCTGAACAAGCGCCCTGAATAAGCGTGTGGGCATTGGCCGCATCTCCGGCGTGTTCGGAGTTCGCGGCTGGATCAAGGTCTTTTCCTACACGTCGCCCCGCGTCAATGTCGTGCGGTACAGCCCGTGGTACCTGCGGCAGGACGGCGAAGAGTCGACGCGACGGCTGCTGGCGGGGCAGGCTCACGGCGACGGCGTCGTGGCCTCGCTGGAAGGCATCGACGATCGGGATGCCGCGGCGGCCCTGGTCGGTGCCGAGATCGAAGTTGACCGGGCGACACTGGGTCCTGCGCTTCCCGCTGAAGTGGCTGATCCGTCGTCTCCAGGGGAGTTTTTCTGGGTCGATCTCCAGGGTATGGAGGTCAGGACCGTGGATGGAGCAAGCCTTGGTTTCGTCGACCATCTGTTCGAAACCGGGGCCAACGACGTAATGGTGGTGGTCGGCGTTGGCCGGCACCTGGTGCCGTTTCTCTACGGCAGCGTGGTGCGGTTGGTGGACGGCGATCGGCGCGTGATTACCGTGGACTGGGATTCCGATTTCTGATCCCGGTTACCGAACCGGCTGGGTATTGAGGATCGTGACGTGGACGTGGCGGTGGTATCCCTGTTCCCCGAGATGTTTGCACCGGTGGCGCAATTCGGGGTGGTCGGGCGGGCGATACGGCGGAATCTCGCCCGGGTAACGCCGGTCGACCCGCGGGCCTTCGCCGATGATGCCCATGGCACGGTGGACGACCGGCCCTACGGTGGTGGCCCCGGCATGGTCATCCGGGTCGAGCCGTTCGCGACCGCGATTGCCGCGGCTCTGAGGCAGGTGCCCACCGGCAGCCCGGTGGTGTTCCTGAGCCCGCAGGGCAGGCGGTTCGACCAGGCTACGGCGCAGCGATACGCCACGTTGCCCGGCCTTGTGCTGGTCGCGGGCCGCTACGAAGGCTTTGACGAACGCCTGCTGGAAATCGTGGGCGGCGAGGAGCTATCAGTCGGAGATTTCGTGATGAGCGGCGGCGAGATTGCGGCAATGGCGGTCCTGGATGCCACTCTCAGACTGCGGCCGGGCGTGCTGGGCGACGAACAGTCGGCTGATGAAGAATCGTTTGTCGCCGGACTGCTGGACTACCCGCACTACACGCGACCGGAGATTGCTCATGGCAGGCCCGTTCCACGCGTGCTGATGGAGGGGAACCACGAGGCGATCCGGCGCTGGCGACGGAAGCAGGCCCTGGGACGCACCAGTATCCGGCGCCCGGACCTGCTGGGTACCCGGGACCTGAGTGACGAGGATCGGCGGCTGCTGGACGAGTTTCGTGCGGAACAGCCGGGCAACTGACGGCGGCACGGTTGAATACGGCGGAAGACTTTTGCAAGACAAACTGAATTTACTGACATTTGGAGTCACCAGCATGGCAAACATCATCGAAAAGCTCGAAGCCGAGGCCCTCAAGAGCGATATTCCCGACTTCGCCCCCGGCGATACGGTCATTGTCCAGGTCCGCGTCAAGGAAGGCACCCGGGAGCGCCTCCAGGCCTATGAGGGCGTCGTCGTAGCCCGCCGGAACCGGGGACTGAATTCGTCTTTCACCGTACGTAAGGTGTCGCACGGCGAAGGCGTCGAGCGGGTGTTTCCGCTGCACAGCCCGACCGTGGCCGAGATCAAGGTAAAGCGTCGCGGTGACGTGCGGCGCGCCAAGCTCTACTTCCTGCGCGATCGCAGCGGCAAGTCGGCCCGGATCCGCGAGAAGGTCTGATTCGCCGCGTCAGGGCCATGCCCTTCCTGACTGTCCGACCAGGATCGTCTGTCTTGGCGTGGATGGCTGGCGTGCTCGCCGTCGTCCTCGGGGGAGCTATGGCAGGCTGCGGCAGCCTGGCCAGTTCCGCGGCCGGTGACCTGGCCGGAAACCTGTCCACGGCCATCCTGAACCAGGACGACCCCGAGTTGGTGCGGGAAAGTCTGCCAGCCTACCTGGTGCTGCTGGATTCCGTGGCCGCCGACCCCGGCGCCAGTCCGGCAGTTCTGGGTGCCGCCGCTCGCCTCTACGCCGCTTATGCCGTCGTTTTTGTCGCGGACCCCGTGCGGTCCGGGACACTGGCCGCTCGGGCCCGCACCTACGGCGCCCGCGCCGGGTGCGCTGCCAGTGCCGAAACCTGCGATCTGCAGGCGGTTGCCTACGCTGACCTGTCGGCCCGCCTCGACAGCGTCAAGCCCGCGCACGCCAGCGCACTCTTCAGTTCAGCCATCGGCTCGCTTGCCTACCTGCGCACCCACAGCGAGGATTGGCAGGCGCTCGCCGAATTGCCCCGGATCGAGGCGGTGCTGAAGCGCTTGCTGGTCATTGGCGACCCGGCGGATGCCGGAGCGGTAAATTCCTACCTGGGAATCCTTAGCACGCTGCGGCCCCCCGCGCTCGGTGGCCAGCCCGAACAGGGCCGGGATTACTTTGAGAAGGCCATAGAATTGACGGGAGGCCGGGATCTCAGCGTGCTGGTCGACTACGCCCGCAGCTACGCGCGCCTGGTGTACGACAGGGAGCTGCACGACGAGCTTCTCAAGCGGGTTCTCGCTGCGGATCCGAGGCAGAATGGGTACACGCTGTTCAACACCCTCGCACAGAAGCAGGCATCGGAACTCCTGGCTTCGGCGAACGACTACTTCTGATTCCACGCGACCCATAGAGAGGATTCGCCAGTGACGTTGCGCACCTGCATTCGGAGACTGGCGGGCCTGCTCCTGCTGGCCAGCTTGCCCCTCAACCTGTCGGCCACGGACCTCAAGCTTGCAACAGTGGCTCCTGAAGGCTCCAGCTGGATGAAGGACCTGCGCGCCGCAGGGCTACAGGTCAAGGAGAAGACCGCGGGCCGGGTCAACATGAAGTTCTACGGTGGCGGAATCCAGGGCACCGACAAGAAAGTACTCCGCAAGATTCGCATCGGTCAGCTCCAGGGCGGAGTTTTCACTTCGAACAGTCTCGAAGAACGTTATCCGGATATCCTGGTCTACGGCTTGCCCATGCTTTTCGATTCCCAGGACGAAGTTGACTACGTCCGGCAAAAGATGGATGCGAAGCTGGCCGCCGGGCTCGAAAAGGCCGGGTTCGTGTCCTACGGCTTTGCCGGCGGAGGGTTTGCCTACTTCATGACAGGCAAACCGGTGGCGGGCCTTGCCGATCTGCGCGGACAGAAAATCTGGGTTCCCGAGGGCGACCAGACGAGCTTCGTTGCCATGCAGGCGCTGTCGCTTTCCCCGGTCGTGCTGCCGATTACCGACGTGCTGACGGGGCTCGAGACGGGTCTGCTCGACATCGTCGCCACCCCGCCGGTCGGTGCCGTAATCCTTCAGTGGTATACCAAGACGCGGTTCGTGACGAACCAGCCACTCAGCTACACGCTGGGCGTGCTGGCCATCGACAAAGGCGCACTCGCGACTGTCAGCGCTGCGGACCAGGCCATTCTGCGCGAGGTGCTGATCCCGCTGTATACCCGGCTCGATGCGCAGAATCGTGTCGATAACGCCAAGGCCGAGCAGGCACTGAAGTCCAACGGCCTGAAGTTCGTGGAGCCCAATCCCGCAGAGGTCCCCCAGTGGCGGGCGACGGTGGCATCCGCGATGGACGGGATGGCGGCCAAGGGGAATTTCTCGGCCGACATACTGGCCGAGGTCCGGCAGCATATCCGGGAGTACCGCAAGGCCAGGCCGGCGGCCCGGGCACCGGGCGTCACTCCGTGAGCAGTGCCGGCCTCCCGCCGGCTGACGCTCCTGGCCGTGCTGAACGCTTCGGCCGCTGGCTCGAAAATGCGCTGCTCGCTATCGTCCTGTTCCTGATGATCGGCCTTGCGGCGGCCCAGGTGTTATTGAGAGGCGCTTTCGGCGGCAGCCTGGCGTGGGCAGACGAAGCCCTTCGCCTGCTGGTCCTGTGGGCGGCAATGCTTGGTGCCATTGCCGCGAGCCGCGATAACGTGCACCTGCGCATCGACCTGCTGTCGCGCTTCCTGCCTGCGTCCTGGCAGCGCCTCTCGGCGGCGCTGGTCGACCTGTTCGCTGCCGGCGTCTCCGGGGTGCTTGCCTGGCAGTCCTGGCGTTTTGTTGCCGAGTCACGGGAGTATGGCGATCAGGTACTGGGTACATGGCCCGCCTGGGCATTTCAGTCCATCCTCCCGGTCGCCTTCATCCTGATCACCTATCGCTATCTGGCGGGCCTGCCCCGTCAGCTTCGGCCGCGCCACGCGGCGCCGGGCCCGGGTCCCGCATGATCCTGACCAGTCTCGTGTTGGTCCTCCTGGCGGTGCTTGGGGCACCGCTATTCGCCATCATTGGTGCCGGGGCACTGCTGGGTTTTTCCCGGTCCGATGTCGACCTCACTGCCGTTCCCATTGAGATCTTCGGCATCGCGGAAACGCCCATCCTGCTCGCCATTCCGCTGTTCACATTCGCCGGCTACGTTCTGAGTGAAAGCAGGGCGGCAGCGCGACTGGTTCGCCTGAGTGCCGCGCTCATTGGCTGGCTGCCGGGCGGCCTGGCCATGGTGGCCGTCGCCACGTGCTCGCTCTTCACCGCTTTCACGGGCGGTTCCGGCGTGACGATTATTGCCATCGGCGCGCTGCTCTATCCCGCGCTCATTCAGGCTGGCTACGGTGAACGATTCACACTCGGACTGGTGACGTCCTCCGGCAGTCTCGGCCTGCTCTTCGCGCCATCGCTGCCGCTGATCATCTACGGGATCATCGCTGAGGTCTCCATCGACTCACTGTTCGTGGCCGGCATCGGCCCTGGCATCCTCATGATGCTGGCACTGGCCGCCTTCTGCCTGTGGCGGAACCGGGAGAATCGCCGCCCCCTGGCCGACTTCTCCTGGCGGGAAGTCCGGGCCGCCGTCCGGGAATCCATCTGGGAGCTGCCCCTGCCCATCGTCGTGCTCGGCGGAATCTACAGCGGGTACTTCGCCGTGTCGGAAGCCGCCGCAATGACGGTCGTGTACGTGCTGGTCGTCGAACTGCTCATTTATCGTGAAGTCCCGTGGACCCGGCTGACGGCAATTGTTCGTGACTCCATGGTTCTCGTTGGCGGGATCCTGCTGATCCTTGGCATTTCCCTGGCCTCGACCAACTACATGATCGACGCGCAGGTGCCCCAGAAGCTGATCGAACTGGTGACCCGGTACATTTCCAGCCAGACCAGCTTCCTGCTGCTGCTGATCTGCTTCCTCATGCTGATCGGCTGCATACTCCACATCTTCTCGGCGCTGGTCCTCGTGGTGCCGCTGATGTTGCCAGTTGCGGCGCAGTACGGCGTCAACCCCGTCCACCTGGGCATCATCTTCGTGGCAACCATGGAGCTGGGCTATCTCCTCCCGCCCATCGGGCTAAACCTCTATATCTCCAGCTACCGGTTCAAGAAGCCCGTTCTTGAGGTGTGCCTTGCGACGTTGCCATTCATACTTATCCTGTTCGGGGCCGTCCTGCTGATCACCTTCGTGCCGGCCTTGTCGCTGATGTTTGTTACGAAGTAGTCCGCCCGTGAATCAGAGGTCGCAGCCATGAGCAGGTCGCTTGCCGTATTGATGCTGATCAGCCTGATCGCGGGTTGCGCGACGGGTGCTCCAGTCGTGCCCGCAGGCACGCCCGCTGAATTCCTCCGGGTGCCGCCCGGATTCCGCGCCGACATCCTCGTGGAAAACGTGCCAAACGCCCGGTCGATGGCCCTAGGGAAAGGTGGGACCCTTTTTGTCGGCACCCGGTCGGGCGGAACCGTCTATGCGGTCCGGGACGCACTGGGTGGCCATCCGTCGGTGGTGAAGTTTGCCGAGGGCCTGAGCATGCCAAACGGGGTGGCCCTGTACCGGGGCGACCTGTACGTGGCCGAACAGAAGCAGATCACCCGCTACTCGGATGCCGAGGCCAACCTGGAGCACCCGCCGCAGGCCGAGAGGGTGGGCGCCGCCCTGCCTTTCAAGGGCGTTCTGCATTCCTGGAAGTATCTGGCAGTCGGGCCGGACGACAAGCTCTACGTACCCATCGGCTCACCCTGCAACGTCTGCGTCGAGCCGGGCTTCGGGGAAATCCTTCGCATGAACCCGGATGGCAGCGGGCGCGAAGTGGTTGCCACGGGGATCCGTAATTCCGTTGGCCTCGCCTGGCACCCCGCCACAAAGGAATTGTGGTTTACCGACAACGGGCGGGACATGCTGGGGGACGACGTACCGCCCTGTGAACTGAACCGGGCAACCCGCACCGGCCAGGACTTCGGTTTTCCGTACTGCCATGGCGGCTCAATCCCGGATCCCCAGTTCGGCGCCGCGGGCAGTTGCAGCTCAGCGGTGCCACCGGTCCAGAAACTGGGCCCGCATGTCGCGCCGCTGGCTGTGAAGTTCTACACCGGCCGGATGTTTCCGGTTGAGTATCGTGGTCAGGTGCTGATCGCGGAACACGGTTCCTGGAACCGCAGCAAGGAAGCTGGCAAGACTGGATACCGGGTGAGCCTGGTGCGCCTCAAAGGGAACACG
>JBDSWH010000209.1:0-3624 GCA_039926785.1 Gammaproteobacteria bacterium | reverse complement strand
CTTCGAGCCGCTTCGTCACAAGCCGATCCATGTCGCCGCGCAAGCTTTTCGGTAAACAGTAATTCCAGACGATTCTCTGGAAACGCAGTAACCCCGGATCATCGGTACTGGCATTATGCGCAACGGTCATTGCTAGGGGACGCAATCCATACTGCAGGCCCTGAACTAGGCGCTCCTCTAAAGTAGATGGAACAAACGACCTTCGGTTGGCTGATAGCTCGCCACCACTCGACTCCTGAATTGCTCCAACCCGTATCAGTTCGGCCCGCAACGCCGCGGGCGAAGCCGTAGTTGAGCAATGACGAACAAGGTCCGAGAAGGAGTTTGGCCCGGAATCCCACTGAAGCTGATTTGGAATTCCCTGGGCCTTATAGAATCGTGGGTCCGTATGCCAAACATGAAGGACCTCTGCGGGCAAGCTACGTATTTCTAGCTGCGGAAGTTTCGCCTGAAGTTTTTGCTCTTGAATTTGGCGCACTGCCTTACGCGTGAGACCCGTCACTAGCGAAACCCGAGAGACGTTTGCCGGCTTTCCAGAAACGCCGTGCTCAGAAGCTGCTACCTCAACAAACGCCGTCTTGGATACACGATCAAAGTCACGGTAAGAAACTCCAAACCGAAGCAGCATGGAGGCGATCGGCCGCATCGTTGCCAACAAAACTGCAAAAACAGCGTCGCGCGATGCCTCTGTCATCGGCTGACTATAGAGAAGGGCCAGTTATGCGGTCAACGCAAGCGTAGTTAGAGGTCGGTATCGCACATCTCGACATTCTATGTACCTGAATGCCCGAGTAGCGCGCCAAACTGCACGCCATCCACTATCGCCACCCCCAACTTCTCCGCCTTGGGCAGCTTCGATCCAGGACTCTCGCCTACAACCAGGTAGCTCGTCTTGGCGGTAACGCTGCCAGTTACCTTGCCGCCCAGCGCCTCGATGCGGCCAGCAGCTTCCTCACGTGTCATATCGGGTAGCGTACCGGTAATTACGAAGGTCTTGCCCTTCAGGGGAAGGGTCGCCGCAACTGGGACCGCAGTTTCATCCCAATTCACGCCTTCGTGGCGGAGGTCGTGAATCACCTCCCGGTTGTGGGCTTCCGCGAAGAACGTCGTGATCTGGTCCGCCATCACGGGACCCACGTCCTCAACCTCCTGGAGGTCGTCTGACGTGGCCGCCATTAGTGCGTCCAGCCGCACAAAGTAACGTGCCAGCGCCTTGCTGGTGGCCTCCCCTACCTCAGGGATACCGAGCGCGTACAGGAACCGTTCGAGCGAGGTGGACTTGCTCTTGTTGATCGATGCCAGCAGCTTGGCGGCCGAGCGCTCGCCCATCCGCTCGAGCTCCAGCAGTTGAATGGCCGAAAGCCGAAAGATGTCAGCGGGTGTCCGGACCAGGCTCCCGTCCACCAACTGTTCGATCAATTGGCTGCCAAGTCCATCAATGTTCAGGGCGCGGCGGGACGCAAAATGACGTAGCGCCTCCTTTCTTTGGGCCGGACACACCAGTCCTCCCGTGCACCTCAGGGCGGCCTCCCCTTCGACGCGCACTACTGCAGAAGCACAGACCGGGCACTTCTGTGGGGCCTTCACCGCGGATGTCCTGGCCGGGCGCCGGTCAAGCACCACGGAGACGACCTCCGGAATGACGTCGCCCGCCCGACGCACGATTACCGTGTCGCCCGCGCGGACGTCCTTACGATGCAATTCATCCAGGTTGTGCAGCGTCGCATTGCTCACCGTCACTCCGCCGACAAATACCGGCTCCAGCCGTGCCACGGGTGTCAGTGCGCCCGTGCGACCAACCTGAAACTCGACGGCCTCCACCCGGGTCATCTGCTCTTCGGCGGGAAATTTGTGGGCGACAGCCCAGCGTGGAGCCCGCGCAACCGTGCCCAGGCGAGCTTGCAGGTCCAGCTGATCCACTTTATAAACCACCCCGTCTATTTCGTAGCGCAGCTTTGGACGTTTCTTGACCATCTTCTCGTAGTAGGCGAGGCAGCCGGCCACCCCTGTGACAACCGCGGCCTCCGGAGCGACGGGCAGGCCCCACTCACGAAGCCGCGCGAGAATCGCGCTGTGTCGCCCGGGGAGCTTGCCGCCCGCCACCGTTCCGACACCGTAGGCAAAAAACGCCAGGGGCCGGGATGCCGTCAATTGGGGATCCAGTTGCCGTAGGCTCCCGGCGGCCGCATTGCGCGGATTGACGAAAAGCTTCTCCCCCGACTGCCGGGCTGACTCGTTCAGCCGACGGAAGCCCTCCCGGGGCATGAATATTTCGCCACGAACCTCAAGCTTGTCGGGTACCGCCTCCCCTCGCAAACGGAGTGGTACCGACCGGATGGTGCGAACGTTATGGGTCACATCCTCACCGACGGTGCCGTCTCCACGGGTCGCTGCACGGGCAAGAACCCCTTGCTCGAACCAG
Source organism: Gammaproteobacteria bacterium (assembly GCA_039926785.1). Lineage (GTDB taxonomy): Bacteria > Pseudomonadota > Gammaproteobacteria > Steroidobacterales > SHZI01. The sequence goes on along the minus strand of JBDSWH010000209.1, from coordinate 1,202 downwards.
ATGTTGATCGCCGCTCCGTCCATCTTGGGCTCCGCCGAGTACTCGATCGGCAGGGCCGACCCGAGCCGCTCCCGTACCCGTCGGTCAAAACTCTCCAGGTCTTCGGCAGTGAACGCATTGTCGAGCGAGAGCATGGGAATGCCATGCCGCGCCTCGGCGAAGCCCGCCGCTGGCGCTGCACCAATCCGCTGCGTGGGTGAATCCGGAACCACAAGTTCTGGACAGCGCGCTTCAAGCGAGAGCAGTTCCTGGTACAGCTGGTCGTACCCGGCGTCGGATACCGTCGGATCATCCAGCACGTGATAGCGGTGGTTGTGGTCGCCAAGCTCCAACCGCAGCAGTTCGGCCCTGGCCCTGTCGGAGCGCGATGCCATCGGCTACTCCGCCACCGGCGTCAGGCAGGCCGTCCCTGGCGGTGCTGGAACTGGATCACTTCCTCGCGCAGGTAGCGCTCCCGCTGGACACTGAGCGTGCTGCCATGCTCGTCCACCAGGTTGCCATCCAGTCGCTTCGCCACGACCCGGGCCGCGCCCAGCATGGATTCGAACGCCGCCAGACCATCCACGGGACCCGGAAGGCCGAGAAAGAGACTCACACCCTGGTATACGTCGGCATTCAGCCGTGTCAGGTCGAATGACCCAGGTTCCTTGAGGCTGGCAACGCTGAATACCGGCGTGTCATCCCGATCGGAAGCATAGGCGTGAAAGATTCCAAAGCGGCCGTGCTGCAAGCCCGCCTCGCGCAACGCCAGCACCAGTTCGTCCGCACGAAACGGAGCACCCGCGCGGCTCAGAATGCGGATGGTCACGATCTTGTCCGGCAGCGCCGGTGCCTTGATGTGAAGTTCGGGTTCCTGGCGCACCGCCGGGGAAGCGGCGGCCTGGGCGGCCGTGATCCTCGCGGGAAAGCGAAATTTCTCGGCGAGACGCGCCCGGTACCGCGTCCAGACAAACAGCACCAGCAGGATAACCAGGGCGGCGATCAACAGGACCCAGCGAAGCTGTGTCATTGACGATCAACTGGCGACGAGCTTGACGGCCTCGTCAATATCGACCGCCACCAGCCGTGAGACTCCGGGCTCATTCATCGTGACGCCGGTGAGTTGCTTCGTCATCTCCATGGTCGTCTTGTTATGGGTAATGACGACGAATTGCACCGTCTTTGACATTTCCCGGACGATATCGCAGAACCGGCCCACGTTG
>JBDSWH010000208.1:0-11166 GCA_039926785.1 Gammaproteobacteria bacterium | reverse complement strand
TGGCCATGGTGAACAGCAGTTCCACCGCCGTCATGCCGCGGTTGCGGGTCGGGAGATTGAAACTGCGGCAGACCACGGATTCGTCTCCAGCTCATCTTGCGATGGCGGAAACGATAGAGGTCCGGGGTCGGAAAGACTGTGACGCGGCTCCGCTTTTACCGGAAAACTTCTATATATTTCAGTACGTTAGAGCCGCCCGTCGGCCGGGACGACCGCTGGTCTCTTATGTTGCGTCCACGCGCACGGGTTGACGCTTTAACGCGCGACGGCCCAGAAGTCCGGCAGCGGCAGTGCCGAGCAGCCAGCCGCTGGCGGGCAGCGGCACCACGGGGGGAGCCACACCCGTGAGTGCCGAAAAGTAGACGGTGGTGTCGTAGATGCCATCGCTGGTGTCGGCCACGATGAAGCGCAGCGTGTTGCCCGTCGGATTCACCAGGCCCGCAAACGTCAGGATCGGGTTGTTGCCCGGCGCCAGGATACCGTCGAGCTCGGTGCCGGCGATGGCGCCAGACATGTCGGGGTGCTTGATATTGACGGGCAGGTTGCCCACCTGGGCAATATTTATTCCATTCAGGAACATGCCGAACCCGTCGATGTAGGGTGAGTCGACGAACTCCGGATACTCCTCTGAGCCGAAGACGATGTTGAAGGCCACACTGTTGAAGCCGGCCTGCATGTCGAAGTTGATGACCATCTCGGTGACATCAAAGTGGTCATAGAAGGTCTGGGTGGCGGCGTCGCCGGTGATCGGATCGAGCAGTGCTTCCTGTGCGGGCGTGGCAGGCGTTCCCGGCAGGGGCGTTTCTCCAGGTACCGGAGCCGGTGGCGGGAAGGTGGACGTGCCGAAGGCCCAGCTGTTGCCTGGCGCGGTGTTGTCGCCGTCGCCGTAGCCGGCAAACAGTGTCTGACCCTGGGCCGCGAACCCCTGCACTCCGCCGGTGCTTAGGACGACTCCCGGGCCCACGCCATAAGTGCCTGAGGCGTTGCTGTAGGTGCCCGAGGACGTGAGCGTGCCGCTTGCCAGGCCGAGGAGGTCGAAGTTGTCCTCGTGGCCGGCCAGCGTCGCACCGGTAACGACGATGCCTGTGTTCGACCCCGCAAGCAGCGCATTGGCAAGCGTCGTCGCATCCTGCGTGGGCGTGATGGTGATGGCTTGCGCCAGAGAGGTGAAAGCGGAGGCTGTGACGATCCCTGCGAGGGCAATTCTCGAAGTCTTCATGATTTGGCTCCGCGGGGTAAGCCCTGTTGTTATAGCTTCGAGTCTACGCCTGAACTGCCATCGGGTATCTCAGCCGGAGCCTGTCGGATTGCTTTGCAAACCTGCGGATACAGCCTTCGGCTAGACTTGCGCCGCTCCATAACCGAAGGGACATCTCGCAATGCGCAAAGCCAGTGCCCGCCACATTCTCGTCAACGACGAGGCCGCCTGCCAGGGCCTCAAGACCCGCATCGAGGGGGGCGAGGATTTCGCCAAGGTAGCCAAGGAGTACTCGGAGTGCCCCTCCGGCCAGCAGGGCGGCGACCTGGGTGAGTTCAGCCCGGGAATGATGGTCAAGGAATTCGACACCGTGGTCTTCAGTGCCGACGTCGGCAAAGTTCACGGTCCCGTGAAGACCCAGTTCGGGTATCACTTGATCGAGATCACCCAGCGCTCGGCCTGATGAGCCTGGGACCGGACCGGCAGTTCGTCCTCGGAGTGGACCTTGACGGGGTCGTGGCCGATTTCGCCCGTGGCCTGAAGCCGGTGGCCGCCGAATGGCTGGGCGTCGAGGAACGAAACCTGACTGATGAAATCAGCTACGGTTTCCGGGAGTGGGGTCTCGACGCCGTGGGCGGGTACGACGCCCTGCACCGCTTCGCCGTGAAAGAGCGGGAACTGTTCGCCCGCCTTCCGCCGGTTAGTGGCGCTCCCGCGGCCCTCCGCCGGCTGGACACAATTCCCGAAATCCGCATCCGCATCATCACTCACCGCCTCTACATCCGGTGGTTCCACAAGGAAGCGATCCGCCAGACCACCGACTGGCTTGAGCGGTACGGTATTCCGTACTGGGACCTGTGCTTCATGCGGGACAAGGCAGCAGTCGGTGCGGATCTCTATCTCGAGGACAGCCCGGACAACATCCGCTCGCTCCGGGCCGGTGGCCACGAGACCATCGTTGTGCGGAACTCGACCAACCGGGATCTTCCGGGACCGGGCGCGGCAACCTGGGAAGAGATTGAATCACTGATCCGCGAGCGCGTGTCGCGGTGGCAGTTGGCGCGATAAAAGCGACTTCCGCCCGCGCATCGAAACCCCTCGCTTCGCGCAGATAAGCGGGTTGTTGCCATTGACTCGACCGGCGCAGGATGCCGGCAATGAGCGTGCGCCTTATTGCCGCCTGGCCTCTCGAGCGCTATCAGTTGTGGCTCGCCTACGCCGATGGCACCGAGGGCGCGGTTGACCTGGAAGACCAGCTTGAAACCGGCTCTCTCGAACCCCTCCGGGACCTTCGCGAGTTCCGCCGCCTGAGGCTTGATCGTGGCCAGAACGTGCTCGTGTGGCCCGGCGGCATCCTGCTGGACCCGGCGACCCTCTATCGGGAACTCCGGCAGCGCAGGCGACGGCCCCGGATCGGGTTTCTGTAGGCCGGGAATTGCCTTAACGAAGAGGGCCTAAAAGGTCACCACACTCCGGATGGATTCGCCCGAGTGCATGAGATCGAACGCCCGGTTGATGTCCTTGAGTGGCATCGTGTGGGTGATCATCTCGTCGATGCGGATCTTGCCTTCCATGTACCAGTCCACGATGCGCGGAACATCACGCCGGCCTTTGGCGCCGCCAAAGGCGGAGCCCCGCCAGACCCGGCCTGTCACCAGCTGGAATGGCCGGGTGCTGATCTCGGCGCCTGCCGGTGCCACCCCGATGATGACGCTCTCCCCCCAGCCCTTGTGACAACACTCAAGCGCCTGCCGCATCACCTGCACATTGCCGATGCACTCGAAGCTGTAGTCCACGCCACCACCAGTGATCCCGATGATCTCCTGCACCACGTTGTCGCAATCATCGGGATTGATGAAGTGAGTCATGCCGAAGGCCTCGGCCATTGGCCGCTTGGCGGGATTGGTGTCCACGCCGATGATCTTGTCGGCGCCCACCAGGCGCGCACCCTGCAAGACGTTGAGGCCAATACCACCGAGGCCAAAGACCGCCACCGTCGCCCCCGCTTCCACCTGGGCGGTGTTGATAACGGCACCGATGCCCGTGGTAACGCCGCAGCCGATGTAGCAGACCTTGTCGAAGGGCGCATCCTCACGGATCTTCGCCAGCGCTATCTCGGGCAACACGGTGTAGTTGGAGAACGTCGACGTACCCATGTAGTGGAGAACACTCTTGCCATGGGCGGTGAACCGGCTCGTGCCGTCCGGCATCACGCCGCGCCCCTGCGTCTCGCGGATGGCCTGGCACAGGTTGGTCTTGCCGGACAGGCAGAACTTGCACTGGCGGCATTCCGGCGTGTACAGCGGGATCACGTGGTCGCCCTTCTTCAGGGACGTGACGCCGGAGCCCACGTCGACCACGACACCGGCCCCCTCGTGACCCAGGATGCACGGGAACAGCCCTTCCGGATCCTTGCCCGACAAGGTGAACTCGTCGGTGTGACAGACTCCCGTGGCGCGGATCTCGACGAGCACCTCGCCGGCCCGCGGCCCATCCACGTCGACGGTATCGATGACCAGCGGCTGGCCGGCGGCAAGGGCGATGGCGGCACGGGATTGCATGAAAGCGTCTCCGGATTGACGGCCGGGAAAGTGTAAACGAAGGTCCGCCCGGCCATGCGATACTCCCGAAATGACCGGTGAATCGGGCCTCGCATCGACTGACGTCCGCATCCTGCGGCACACCGAACTGGACAGCAGCCTCGCCTCGCAGCGCCTGGCCGAAATCACCCACCTGCCGACCGGGGTTGCCAGCGACCAACTGGACGCCGTGACCGTTCCGCCAGGCGAAGGCGTGGGTCGGCAGTCCACCGGTCACGACGATACCCTGCTTCACGTGGTGGCGGGCAGCGTGCGCGTGCACTGGGGCGAGCGACTGGAACGTGTAGTACGGGCCGGCCCCGGCGACACGGTACTCGTGCCCGCGGGAACCGAGTATCGGGCCGACAACGGCAGCAGCTCGGTAGCCCTGCAACTGATTCGGGTCCATGGCGGCTGAACCGGCGAGATGACTGTCCCGATCCTGACACTCGACCTGCTGCAGACTCTCACTCTGGCCGCCGTGGTCTACTACGCGGGCGTCCTGCTCCGGCAGCGCGTTCCGGTGCTCAGCCGGCTCAATATCCCCTCGGCAGTCGTGGGCGGATTGCTGTTTGCGGCGCTGGTGTTCGTGTGCCGGGACCGGGTGGTGAATCTGCAACTCGATACCGCCGGACAGCCGCTGCTGAACGTCGCCTTCTTCACCACCATCGGCATGGGCGCCAGCGTGGCGCTGCTCCGCTCCGGTGGAGCCGCCGTCGTGATCTTCCTGGTTTTTGCCACCGTGGTGTGCCTGCTGCAGAACCTGCTCGGCATGTCGATTGCAGCGGGACTCGGGGAAAACCCCCTGATGGGCGTAATGGCAGGCTCGGTGACCCTGATGGGCGGACCCGCCACCGGCCTCGCCTTTGCGCCCGAGTTCACGAAGGCGGGCTTGCCGGGTGCAGACGTGCTGGCGATCACGGCCGCTGTTTTCGGCATCGTGTGTGGCGGGCTCGCCGGCGGGCCCGTGGGAACCTGGCTGGTGCACAAGCACCGGCTGAAGGCGGCAACGTCCCGGGGTACGCTGCTTGCCGGCATCGACACCGGCGAACCGCTGCGCGAGATCGTCGTGCACGTGGAGCGGGAAGATACGGCCATCATTCGCAACTTCGCCGTGCTGGCCATGGCCATGGGCATCGGCAGCATCCTGAGCCGCTACATCCAGGCCACCGGCTTTACCTTGCCGGCCTACATTGGCGCGATGATCATCGCCTGCGGCCTGCGCAACGTGGACGATGTGACCGGCTGGCTGCAGATCGACGAAGATTCGATGGAGTTCATCGGCGGCATAGCCCTGAACATCTTCCTGGTCGTCGCCCTCATGGATCTAAAGCTCTGGCAGCTTGCCGGCCAGGCGCTGCCGCTGTTCCTGATCCTCGTTGCTCAGTTGGCCCTGCTGGTCGCACTGGCCGTACTGGTTTCCTACCGCCTCATGGGCAAGGACTACGATTCGGCGGTCATGGCCGGCGGCTTCATCGGCTTTGCCATGGGTACTACGGCCAATGCTGTGGCCAACATGCGGACACTGGCCGGTCGCTTCGGGCCGGCGCCCCGCGCGTTTCTCGTCGTGCCGCTCGTCGGCGCCTTCTTCATCGACTTCATCAACGCACTCGTGATCACCGGCTTCGTGAACTGGCTGCGCTGAAGGCATGGACATCCAGAGCGTCGCCCTGGCAGCCGGACTGGCGTGGGCCAGCGGGCTGCGCCTCTACGTAGTCCTCTTCCTCGTCGGCCTCGCGGGCTATTTCGGCTGGATCGTGCTGCCCGAACACCTGCAGGTACTTGCCAACCCCATTGTGCTCGGGACCAGCGGTACGCTGGCGGTGGCGGAATTCTTCGCCGACAAGATTCCTGGCTTTGACAGCCTTTGGGACGCCGTCCACACCTTTATAAGGATCCCGGCCGGAGCCCTGCTGGCAGCCGGCACCGTGGGCGGGCTCGGGGACGACAGCCTGCCGCTCATGATCGCGGCGGGGCTGATCGGCGGCACCATCACTGCAGGCAGCCACTTCACCAAGGCCGGCAGCCGCGTGGCCATCAACCACTCCCCGGAACCCTTTTCCAACTGGGTAGCGTCCTTCTCCGAGGACATCGCGGCACCCGGCATCGTCTGGCTGGCCATCGCGGCACCGGTGATCCTGCTCGTGGCACTGCTGTTCGCCACACTGGTAGCGCTGTGGCTGCTGCCCAGGCTCTGGCGCTGGATACGGTCAATCCTCCACCGCATCACCGCCTGGGGCACTGCACCTCAGGCTTCCGGCTCTTAACTCGGCTGAGGCCCGGCTAGGCGAGACGCAGCGGGAGCGTCCGCAGGCGCTGGCCAGTGGCGGCGAAGACCGCGTTGGCGACGGCGGGGGCAATGGGCGGTACGCCCGGTTCGCCGACGCCGCCCGGCACCTCCCGGCTTGCGAGAATGTGCACGTCGATGGCCGGAGCGTCGGCCAGCCGCAGCACGCGATACTCGTGGAAATTGCCTTCCGTTACCGCCCCGTCCTCGATGTGGATCTCGCCGTACAGGGCGGCCGACAGGCCGAAGAGGATTCCACCTTCCATCTGCTGGCGCACGATGTCCGGGTTGATGGCGGTCCCGCAGTCCACGGCACACGTTACGCGGTGCACGCGGATCACATTGTCCGCGATGGACACCTCGGCCACCTGCGCGACCACGCTGCCGAATGCCGCCTGAATGGCCAGTCCGCGACGGCGGCCGGGCGGTGGTGTGGTCTGCCACCCGCTCTTGGCCAACACGAGGTCGAGCACGGCCAGGTGGCGGGGCGAACCCTGGAGATGCTGCCGGCGGAAAGCCGCGGGCTCCTTGCCAGCGGCCGTGGCGAGCTCATCGATGAAGCTTTCGATTACAAAGCACGTGTAAGAGTGGCTCACCGACCGCCAGATCGAGATGGGCACACCGGGATTCCACTCGGCCAGGTCTATCCGGACATTCGGTATTTCGTAGGCCATGCTGGTAGCGCCATCCCGGGCAGTGAAGGACCCCATCAGCCGGTCGAAGATCGCGACGGAAGCGTCAGTGAAGCCCTTTACCGCTGCCTTCGGCAGCCATTCGGGAGCGAGCAGGGTCGTCGTCAGTGGAAACACGAGGCCATTCAGGCTGGCCGCGATCAGCCGGTGCTGCCAGGCAATCGGCAGGCCGGCGGCGTCCAGCCCACCCCGCACGCGATGGAGTGTCGCCTCGCGGAAGAACCCGTGCCGGAGATCATCCTCGCGCGTCCACATGAGCTTTACCGGACCAGATACCTGGCGGGCTATTTCGGCTGCTTCCGTGATGTAGTCCATGATCGCGCGCCGTCCGAAGCCGCCGCCCACCCAGGTCGCGTGCACGGTGACCGCGGCGCGTGGCAGGCCCGACACTTCGCAGACCATCTGCCGCACCAGGTCGGGAGCCTGTGTCGATACCCAGGCCTCACACCCGCCATCATGGAACCACACGGTGGCGTTCAGCGGTTCCAGGGGCGCGTGGGCGAGATAGGGCACCCAGTACTCCGCTTCCAGCACCTGCGCGGCGGCACTGAATGCTTCATCGGCAGCGCCGTCGTCACGAATACGATGCCCGGTCTGGGTGTCTAGTCGCCGGCCCTGCTCACGGCGAATGGAATCGCTGCTGACGCCGGCGAGCTGGCCGGAATCCCAGTCCGCTTTGATCGCGGCGGCGGCTGACCGGGCCTGCCAGAAGTCGTCGGCCACCACAGCGATTCCCGAATGCAGGGGCAGGACTGCGGCCACGCCGGGCATGGCCAGCGCCACGCTGGCGTCGTGGGCGCGGAGCGCAGCGCGCAGGCGGGGCGGCCTGCGAATCACGGCCACTTTGAGTCCGGCCATTCGTGTGTCGATGCCGTAGGTCGCGGCGCCCAAAATCTTGGGAGGGACGTCGGGCCGCGGGACACTCCGGCCAATCCACCGGTACTGGTCCGGGCTGCGCAGTACGACGTCCGACGGGACGGGCAACCCTGACGCCGCCGTGGCAAGTTCGCCATACTCCAGCAGCGCTCCGCCCGGACCGATTACGGCGCCGCTGCCGTTGGTCTCGAGCCGACTGACGTCGGTCTGCCAGCGGCTCGCGGCCGCGGCCAGCAGCATCTGCCGGGCGCGGGCTCCCGTCTCCCGGATCGGCAGCCAGCGCGCCGCCATACTGCGGCTCTCGCCCGTGAGCTGGACAGGATCCTGGAACAGCGGGTGCACGGGTGCCACCTGGGCGGTGATGCGGCGAGGATCCACGTCCAGTTCCTCGGCCAGCAACGTGATGTAGCCGGTGGTAACGCCCTGCCCCATCTCGATCTTGTCGACCTGGAGAATGATCGCGCCATCGGGCCGGACTTGCAGCCAGGCATTGGGGGTAAGCCCCGTTGCACCGCCGTTGAGCGGGGCGTCCCGCGGATCCGGCTTCCGCCACCTGAGGATCAGGCCACCGCCGGCCAGTGCGGCCGTGCCCGCCAGGAGTTGCCGCCGGGAGAGGCCCACGAACCGCTACAGGTCCGGCTTCTCGAGAAATCCCGGGTGGTCCCGCTCGATTCGCGTACGGAGCGGTGCCGGAATCTCATCGGGTCCGTTGATCTTGCGGCCGATGATCTCAGACAGGACATAGCCCGAGTCGGGAGGCAGGCCCATCCAAGGATAAAAGCTCCACATAGTCGTATGGCTCATGGTGGCCGGCACCACGTCGAGCGCCGGATCGCGGACATCGGACAGCGACGCACAGAAATGCGTCATTTCCATCGGTGCACCATCCAGGCCCTTCGGACCGCCCGCCGGCGCGCCCGTCGCTGGCTGGGCCGTGAACTGGGCGGCCAGTCGCTCACTGCTCCACACGGTGTCGCCGACGATTGCCGGTGCTGCCACACGGCCATCAAAGGGCACGCCCGGGAACGAGGGGCGAATCACGCCCGAGTCTTCAATGGTGTAGCGGAGGCGCAGCCGGTTGTGCCGGGGCTGCACCGTCTGGCCGGTGTAAGGATTCAACCAGGAGTCGAGCACGGCGCCGGATTCCGCGTCGGTGTAGTACCCGGCCTCGGTCATCGACGATTCCCACATGCCGCCGGGCAGCCGACCGACCCGGTTGAAGCCGATGCCCGTGATCCGAAGCAGGTGCCTGGCAATCTCTCCGGGGCGCTTGCCGAAGATGTCTCCCTGCCACCACCAGAGTACGGGTCCACCGTCCAGTCGCGCGCGAATCCGGGCCATCGCCGCGACGGGCTCGGCCGGTGAGATCGCGAAGGCGGCCAGCATGGCGGCAGGTGGCAGGGAAGGAGCCATGGAGTCAGCTACCAGGGTATCGGCTTGCCGTCGACGTTGACCGGCAGCCCCTTGTCCTGCGGCGTGAGTCCGGCGACGAGCTTGTAGAGGCCCGCCGCGCTCTCCGCAGGCTTCAGCGCCTTCCCGCTGTAGCCGGAGTCCTCCAGCATGTCCGTCTCGACCATGCCCGGAGCCAGGAGCGCGACGATGATTCCGCGGCCCATCAGGTCATTGCGCAGGGCGCGCATCCCCATGTTCATCGCCGCCTTGCTCATCTGGTAGTAATAAAACCTGGACATCCGGCCCATGAGCGTCAGGGATCCGAGTCCGCTGGTCATGCCGATGATCTTCTTCTGGTTGCTGGCCTCGATGTTGGGGATGAAGGCCTCCGACAGCTTGAGCGGACCGTAGACATTGGTGTTCATGACTTCTTCAAACAGCTTCTGGTCGAAGTTGCCAAGCTGCTGGTTGGCGATGGGCGTACCGAGCCAGGCGGCGTTGTTGAACAGTACGTCGATGGGCACCCCGCGATAGTGCTTGGCGAGCCTTTCGATCTGCCGTACGTCGGTCACGTCCAGCTGCTCGACGATGACCTTGGGATTCGCCGCGGCCAGGGCTTTGAGTTCCTTCGCCTTTCCGGGCGTGCGGCACGTGGCGATCACGTTCCAGCCCTGCGCCGCGTATTCCGTCGCCAGTGCCAGGCCGACGCCACGGTTGGAGCCGGTAAGCAGAATGGTGGGGCTCGCCGGATCCCGGACGCCGGCCGCAGTGGCCGGGCTAATGATGGTGGTCAGGGCAAGGATGGCAACGGCTAGCCGGAAGGTGAGTGCTCTCATCGCAGCGGGACCCGGATCAAGGAGGCAGGAGATGAAGTCTAGACGAATTCATGCGGGACTCCGCAGCAGGCGGGTCCGGATGGCCACCAACCGGACCGGTGCGTCGGATCTCCCGACCGCTAGGGCCCGGTCCGGGGCCAGGGATAAACCTGCCGCGTGTACTCCACGTCGGCGGGCGATGGCGGAAACCGGGGCTGGCGTACGAAGGTGGGCACCGCCTTCTTCACCCTGTAGGCCAGCAGGCTTTGCGGCGCCTCGTCGGCCTCCACCCAGTGCTCGAGGGCCGTCAGGTAGTCGACGTCCGCGGCGCCGGGACCGCCACCACAGTGGAGCATTCCCGGCACCATGAACAACCGGGCAAAATCCGCGAGCCCCTGGTCGCCGGCCGCGTCGGCGCCGAAACGTTTCCGGACACCCCGCCAGTAGTCCAGGGTGTGAGCGGGCATCAGACTCTCATCCACCCAGCCGTGATAGACGAGCAGCCGGCCACCCCGCGCCCGGAATCGCGCGAGGTCGGGCCTGAAGCCGGCAACTGCCGCGGTCGCCGCAAACTGGCGGGGGCCGGCATCGAAGTTCACGCCTATTGGATGCTCGTTGCTGGCAGCAGTCAGCGACGACGACGCCACGGGGGGATCCGGCACATAGGCCAGGTACTGACTCCAGTTCTGCACGATGGAACTGAAGAATGGCTGCTTGCCGGCCGGCGCCAGCAAGGAATTCTCCCAGGTGAATTCGCTGCCCAGCGGTGAGCCGCCGGATGACCACGCCTTGCCCGCATTGGTCCGGGGACCACTGTAGATCCGGTTGGCCGCTTCCACCTGAGGCGGCGTGAGGCAATTCCGCACCGCGGGGCCGGTCCCGGCCCCCTCGGGACAAGCCAGTGACTGGGGCTTGAAGTTGCAATGCTCGGGGTCGCCAATGACACCGTCGACCTGACCGTCCGCGGCATCGCAGGTTTTCACCACCGCGGTGCCCAACAGGTCGAACTGCGGTCGTTTGAGCAGAGGCTCGCCGCCAGGACCGGTGTTCGCATCAACCACCCACGCCATGTGCGGCACCGACAGCGATTGGTTGAAAGGCGCACCGGCGATGATGCCGTCGAAGTCCTCCGGGTAACGCCCGGCAGCGACCAGCGCCTGGCGTCCGCCGGTCGAGCAACCACGGAAGTAGGCGTAGTTCGGCGCATCGCCGTAGTAGTTGGCGACCACCTCCTTCGCCGCCAGCGTGGTGACATGGGTGGCGCGGTGACCGAAATCGGCCTCCAGGGCAGGATTGTTCCAGGCCCACCGCGAGTCAGCGGGATCAC
>JBDSWH010000207.1:0-18546 GCA_039926785.1 Gammaproteobacteria bacterium | reverse complement strand
GCGCGGTGAGCTACCTAACCTCCGGGAAGTCCGGCGCCACGCTCAAGGCCTCGGCGGGCAACCTGCGCCTGCAGGATCTGTGGCCCGTCCTGTACTCGGTGGCCAGTACGGGCCTGCGGCGCGATCTGCTACCCGACCGGTTGCAGGGAGACGTGAGCGATTTCCAGCTCACCGCGTCGCTGCCGCCCGATCAGCCGCCGAGCTGGACCGCCGAAGGCAATTTCCAGGACCTCGGCCTGGTCATGCCCGTGCCGGGGTGGGCCGTCACGGGTGTCACCGGAACCGTCCGCGCCGACCAGTCGGGTGGACGCGTCGACCTCCAGGCCGGGCCCGGGCTGCTGCGTTTTCCCAAACTGTTCCGCAGCGACATCCGCACCACCAACGCCACCGGGCAGCTCGGCTGGAAGCGTTCACCGCAGGGACTCGAGCTCATCGGCGATGACCTTCGAATCGATACGGCTGATGGCCAGAGCCGCTCCAAGTTCCGCGTGATCTTCCCGCCGGCGGGCTCGATCTTCGTCGACCTCGCCGCCCGGTTCGTGGCGTCGTCGGCGCCGGCGGCACTCAACTACCTGCCGCTGGTGCGGTTCAAGCCCGGGGTGGTGGGCTGGCTCGACCGTGCCTTGGTGGCGGGCTCGGTACCGAAGGCCGAGCTGCTGTGGCAGGGACCGCTGCGTGGGTTTCCCTATGAGGAGGGCGGTGGACGCTTTCGCGCCGAGTTCACGCTGGCCGATGCGGTAATCGACTATGCGGACAACTGGCCCCGCCTGGAAAGCGCGACCGGCACGGTCATCATCGATCGCGTCACACTCACGTCGGTCGAAAACCGCGGTTCGATCGGAGGACTGTCTTTCAACGACGCCGAGATCCGCGTGGCGAACCTGATCCGTGATGCGGAACTCGACGTCGCCGCGGCTGACGAGGTGCAGCTCGGCCAGCTCTTCAATTTCCTGCGGCAGACACCCGTGGCCGCCGTGCTGGGACCAACCCTGGACACCGTGACGGGTAGCGGCGCGGTGACCACGGGCATCGACCTGCGGGTGCCGATCGCGAGCCCGAAGGACTACCGGCTCGATGGCACCTTCAATCTGAACAACGCGCGCCTCGGTCTCAAGGGTGTGGAATTCGGCCTCACCGCGCTGGACGGCACGGTCCGCCTCGCGACCGACCGGCTCGCCGCCGATCGCCTGACAGCCCAGTTCCTGGACGAACCGGTCCAGATCGCCCTGCGCCCGGCGAGCGCCGACGAGAGCGGCCTGACCCAGGTGGCGGAAGTGAGCGGCGAGACGCCGGCCGGCAAGCTGGCTGCCGCGTTTTCACTGCCTTACGCCGAGAAGCTTGCCGGTTCGGTGGCCTGGGAGGCCACGGTCAAGGTGCCGGCGCGCGCCGCCGGAGAACCGGTGCGGGTCGACATCCGGTCCAGCCTCGAGCAGCTGGTGAGCACTCTGCCGGCACCGCTCGCGAAGGCGGCCGGTGTGTCGGAACCGCTGCAAATGGAGGTGCGCCTGCCGGAACGCGGGCTTGCCCAGGTGAAAGGCACCATCGAGCGCGGCATCAGCTTCGCCCTGCAGTTCCTCGCGGGAACCCGGCCCGTGCCGGCCGCTGCGCAGGGAGCAGCCCCGGTCGCCGGGTTGGCGGATTCCCCGTCCCGGGGCAACGCGCCGCGGGTGCGGTCCGGCTGGCGTCTCGAGCGCGGTGCACTGCGCAGTGGCCGGAGCCTTGCCAGCCTGCCGGCCGATCCGGGCCTCGAGATTGGCGGGAACTTCGCCAGCGTCGGTTTCGAGGATTGGTTTCCCGGTCGCGGAGCCGATGCGAAGGGCAGCCAGGCTTCAGCCGAGGACCTCATCCGCCGGATCGACATCCAGGCGGACCGGTTCACGATTCTCGGCCGGGTATTCCGCGAGGCACAGATCGACGCGCGGCGGGCGGGCAACGAATGGCGGGTGGCAGTCCGCGGACCGTCCGCCGAGGGCTCCGTGATCGTCCCGGTCGACCAGCCCGACGAGGTCCCGATCGTGCTCGATATGCAGCGACTGTGGCTGGTCGAGGCCGATCCCGACGTCGGCGATGGCGCTGCGGATCCGCGCAACCTGCCGGCGCTTCGTGCGGCCGTCGGCGATTTCGTGCTGAAGGATATGAAGCTCGGCCGGCTGACAGCAGAGCTCGCCCAGCGGGGTGACGGCGTGGTCGTCAACCCCCTCACGCTGGAGAGTCCGACATTCCGGGTCAATGGGGATGCCACCTGGGTGGTGGAGGACAACGACGTGAGCCACCAGCGCAGCGAGCTGCGGCTCCAGCTCCGTGCCACCAGCATTGCACCGACGCTGCAGGCGCTGGGCTACGACCCCATCGTCGAGGGCGAGAAGGCCAGGGTGACGCTGGACCTCTTCTGGCCCGGCGGTCCCAGTGACGACTTCCTCAACGCAGCCGGCGGCCGTGTGGTGGTGGATCTCGACAGGGGCCGGTTCCTGCCCGTGGACCCGGGCAGCGGGCGACTGGTCGGCCTGCTGAGCATCGCTGCACTGCCGAGGCGCCTCGGCCTGGATTTCTCGGACGTGGTCGAGAAGGGCCTGGCCTTCGACACGGTGAAAGGGGAGTTTCGCCTGGACAAGGGCAACGCCTTTACCTGCAACCTGGGCCTGGAAGGTCCCGTGACGGACGTGGGCATCCTGGGCCGGGCCTCGATCCGCGACCGGAATTATGACCAGTTGGCCGTCGTCCGGCCCCACGTATCGGACGTCCTGGCCGTGGGCGGCTTCGTGGGTGGGCCGGTGGTGGGCAGCACGGTGCTGCTGATCTCGCAGATCTTCCGCAAGCCCCTAAGTTCCCTGGGCGAAAGTTACTACCGCGTATCCGGCGGGTGGGACAAGCCGGTCGTCGACAAGGTCCAGAAAAGCGACGTGGACCTGGCCCCCTTCCGGGACTGCGAGCGCTACCTGGCGGAGGAGCTCAAGGAACTGCCCCCGGAGGCCGAGCTGACCCGATGACCGGCAGTCCGCCGCGGCATACACTGCCCGGCACACTCCGGAAGAGATCCGATGAAGACGCTCCGCATTGCCGCGCTACAAATGAACTCCGGCGAGGATGTCGCGGCCAACCTGACGCGCGCGCGGCGCGCCCTGCGCTCCGCTGCCGCGGACGGGGTGGCCCTGGCAGTGCTGCCCGAGAACTTTGCGCGCATGGGCAAGAAGGAATCAGACCGCCTGGCGCTCATCGAGGAAGACGGCGCAGGTCCGCTGCAGGATTTCCTGGCGGCTGAAGCCGCGCGGTCCGGGATGTGGATCGTCGGCGGCACGATTCCCCTGAAGAGCGATGATGCAAAGCGCCCCTACGCGTCGGCCCTCGTGTACGACGGCACCGGCAAGCGGGCGGGACGCTACGACAAGGTGCACCTTTTCGACGTCCGGGTACCGGAGAGCGAGGAAGCCTACCGGGAGTCCCGCAGCACGATGCACGGATCCAAGCCACTGGTACTCGAGGCCCCCTGGGGCAACCTGGGTGTGGCAGTCTGCTACGACCTGCGTTTCCCCGAACTCTTCCGCTGGATGTCCGGCGCGGGCATGGACGTCCTCGCCGTGCCCGCCGCCTTCACCTACCGGACAGGCGCGGCGCACTGGGAACCGCTGCTGCGGGCGCGGGCTATCGAAAATCTGACCTACGTGGCAGCCGCGGCGCAGACCGGCACACACCCTGGCGGTCGCCAGACCTACGGTCATACCATGCTGATCGATCCCTGGGGCGCGATCCTCGCCGACGCCGGCGGCCGCACCGGTGTAATCACGACGACCATCGACATCCAGCACCTGAAGCGGCTGCGCCAGCAGTTTCCCGTGCTTGATCACCGGCGCTTCAAGGCGCCCCACTGATTCCAGCGCTGATCGCAGACAGGATTTCCGATGAATGCACTAGTTACTCCCGGCTCGTCGCTCGCGAGCGTTCGCAGCCACGTGCTCGATGCCGCGGGCATCGCCGATCGCGACCTCGAACGGGCGCTCGGCACCCTCATGCGCGGGACCGTCGACAACGCGGACCTGTATTTCCAGGTATCCCGCCAGGAGTCCTGGACACTGGAAGATGGGATCGTCAAGGAGGGCGCCCACAGCATCGAGCAGGGTGTCGGCGTACGGGCGATGGCGGGTGAGAAGACGGGCTTTGCCTACTCCGACGAGGTGGTGGTTCCCGCGCTCCTGCAGGCGTCCGCCGCCGCCAGCGCCATCGTCCGCCAGGGGCAGCAGGGCCGCGTGCAGGCCTGGCAGCCCCGCACCGGCCACCGGCTGTATGCCCCCATCGACCCGTTGCCCACGCTGAAGGACGACGACAAAGTCGCGCTGCTCCAGCGCATCGACAGCGAAGTGCGTGCGTTGGATCCGCGGGTCAAGCAGGTGGTGGCGAGCCTTGCGGCTGCCCACGAGGTCGTGCTGGTGTGTGCCAGCGACGGCGTGATGGCCGCCGACGTGCGCCCGCTCGTGCGCTTCAACATCTCGGTGATTGTCGAGGACGGTGACAAGCGCGAGCAGGGCTACGCGGGCGGGGGCGGGCGCTACGGGTACGACTACCTCAGCCCCGAGCGGGTGCTGGATTTCGGGCGGGAAGCGGTGCGCCAGGCCATCGTCAACCTGGATGCCGTGCCGGCTCCGTCGGGCGAAATGATAGTGGTGCTCGGCCCGGGCTGGCCCGGGGTGCTGCTCCACGAGGCCATCGGCCACGGGCTCGAAGGCGACTTCAATCGCAAGGGGACCTCTGCCTTCACGGGCCGCATCGGCGAGCGCGTGGCGTCCGACCTCTGCACCGTGGTGGATGACGGCACGCTCCCCGGCCGGCGCGGCTCCCTGAACGTGGACGACGAGGGCACGCCGACGCAGAACACCGTGCTCATCGAGAACGGGATCCTCCGCGGCTACATCCAGGACAAGATGAATGCGCGCCTCATGGGCGTCGAGTCCACGGGCAACGGCAGGCGGCAATCCTTCGCCCACACACCGATGCCGCGCATGACCAACACCTACATGCTGGCGGGGCCCCACCACCCGGACGAGATCATCGCGTCGGTAAAGAAGGGCGTGTATGCGCGCAACTTCGGTGGCGGGCAGGTCGACATCACCTCGGGCAAGTTCGTGTTTTCCGCGACCGAGGCCTATCGCATCGAGAACGGCAAACTCGGCGCCCCGATCAGGGACGCGACGCTGGTGGGCGACGGGCCCACAGTGCTCAACCGGGTCACCATGGTCGGCAACGACCTGGCACTGGACACGGGGATCGGCGTCTGTGGCAAGGAGGGCCAGTCGGTGCCGGTGGGCGTCGGCCAGCCGACCCTGCGCATCGACGGACTGACAGTGGGTGGCACGGCCGATCACGCCGATGGTGACCAATGAACACCCGCACGGCATTGAGCATCCAGAACGGCCTGGGAACACTCCAGGAAAAGGTGACTGATGTCCTGAAGCTGGCAAACCAACTGGGCGCAACCCAGGCGGAAGCCAACGCGAGCTTCGGTACCGGTTTCTCGGTGAACGTCCGCCTGCGGGAGGTGGAGACCCTGCGCCATCAGCGCGACCAGGGCGTCAGTGTCACGGTCTGGCTGGGGCACCGGAAGGGCAGCGCCAGCACGTCGGATCTGCGTCCTGAGGCGCTGGAGGAGTCAGTGCGCAAGGCCTGCTCACTGGCGCGCTACGGCGCCGAGGATCCCGCCTCGGGCCTTGCGGACCCGGACCGGCTGGCCACAGGCATTCCGGATCTCAACCTCTATCACCCCTGGGCGATCGAACCTGCGGCTGCCATCGAGTTGGCCACGGCCTGCGAGGCGGCCGCCCTCGACCTGGATCCGCGCGTGACCAATTCGGAAGGGGCGTCGGTGAGCACGAGCGAGGGTCTGCGGGTGTACGGCAACAGCCACGGCTTCATGGGTGCGTACCCGGAATCCGACCACAGTATTTCCTGCTCGGTCGTTGCCGCCCAGGACGGGGCCATGGAGACCGACTACGAGTACGCCGTGGCGCGTGACGCTTCGGAACTGCCATCGCCCGCCGAAATCGGCGCCGAAGCTGGCCGGCGCACCGTCGCCCGGCTGGGCGGCACCAAGCTCGAAACCCGCACGGCGCCGGTTCTGTTTCCGGCGCGGGTGGCTCGCGGACTGATTGGGCATCTGATGGGCGCCATCAGCGGCGGTGCCCTGTACCGGAAGTCCTCGTTCCTGGTGGACGCCCTGGGGAAGCCCGTGTTCGCGACTCGCGTTACGATCGACGAGCAGCCGCACCTGCGCAAGGCCTTGGCCAGCGCGCCGTTCGACGAGGAGGGCGTCGCTACGCGGGAGCGGCGGCTGGTGGACGCTGGCGTGCTTGGTGGCTACCTGCTCGGTAGCTATTACGCGCGCAAGCTCGGGATGCAGTCCACCGGCAATGCGGGCGGTGCCCACAACCTCGTGGTGCAGAGTACGGGCGAGACCTTCGACCAGCTGCTGAAGATGATGGACAAGGGCCTGGTGATTGCGGACCTGATGGGCAGCGGCGTTAATCCCGTGACCGGTGACTACTCCCGGGGTGCCAGCGGTTTCTGGGTCGAGAACGGCAAGATCCAGTACCCGGTTACGGAAATCACGGTGGCCGGCAACCTCAAGGACATGTACCGCGGGATCCTCGGCATCGGGTCTGACGTGGACCGGCGGGGCGGCGTGTTGACGGGGTCCATTCTGGTGGACCGCATGACCATCGCCGGAAGCTGATCGCCCCGGCCCAGACGCGTCGCGCTACCGCGGCTTGAGGTGGGACGCAGCCGCCGACAGCAGCACCTGCGAATACAGGACATGAAACCCGCCGAGCAACCGGAAGCCAAGGCTCTGGCGCTGCTGGCCCGTTGCGGGATCCCTGATCGCCGCTATGCCCGAGCCGAACTGCAACCGCGTCCCGCCCGCTCCGTCATCCGGCGTGATGCAGAACCAGGACCGGGTGTGGCCCAGCGCGTCGCCCACCAGAAGCTGCGTCTCCGTGCGTTCCGCTACCCGCCACGCCGCGAAGCGATCGCGCCGGCCTTCCGCCAGGTCGCGGGCCTCGGCGTCGGTGGACGGCCAGTCGAACCAGCCTAGTATGGCGCGCTCCATCCGGAACACGGGCGACGTGTAGAACGCGAAGACGAATTCCGCCAAGGTCACTGGCTGGATCACTGTCGTCGAAAAACAGTCGCTGAAGTGATCCCAGGCCGCCGGGTCCGGGCCCTGGCGACAGGTCCGGAGCAGGGACGAGGCTGGCACCGGTTCCTGGAGGACGGAGAACATGCTGGCATCAGTGTACGCCGCGCTAGACTTCGCGCTGTTTCCGGCCCCGTCGCGGCATCCGTAGTCCGGTAATCCGCGAATCCTTCCTGTCGTTCATTCACCTGAAAGCCACTCCCCTGGACCCCAAGCAATCACGATTCCTGCTCCCGCTGCTGTTCGCCGGCGTGCTCATGGGCGCCCTGGACCTCGCGATCATCGGGCCGGCCCTGCCTGCCATCCAGGCCGAGTTTGGCCTCACCACCCGGCAGCTGGCCGTATTGTTCAACGCCTATGTCCTGTGCCAAATGATCGGTACGCCGGTGCTGGCCAAGTTCGCTGACCGCCTTGGGCCGCGCCTGGCGTACATTGTGGGCATCGGCCTGTTTGGCTGCGGGTCGCTGTTGCTGGTTGTGGCGCAGGACCCGGCCGCGCTCTACTACGGCCGCGCGATCCAGGGGTTCGGGGCCGGTGGCATCTTCCCGATCGCGGCTGCGGTGGTCGGCAACACACTGGCGCCAAAGGAGCGCGGTGCTGCACTCGGCATCCTCGGGACCGTCTTTGGCCTGGCATTCATTATCGGCCCGGTCATGGGCGGGCTGCTCCTGCCCTACGGCTGGCACTGGCTCTTCCTGATCAACCTGCCGATTGCCCTGGTCCTCATGGCCGGCGCCGCGCGGCTCCTGCCGGGCAAGTCAGCGGCCGGCAAGCAGCCTCTGGACGGATTGGGACTCCTGCTGTTGTCCCTGCTCCTCACGTCACTGGTCGTGGCGCTCGGCAGCATCGACAGTAGTGCGCTGGTGAAGAGCCTCCAGTCCTGGCGCGTGGCCCCGGCCCTGGCGCTGGTGTTGGTCCTGGCGCCGGTGTTCTGGCGGGTCGAAAAGCGTGCCGCGGATCCCGTCATCCGCCCCGGGCTGTTCAGGTCGCGACCGGTCCTCATCGCCTCGCTGATCGGCACCGGAATCGGGGCGATCCAGTCCGGTGGTTCGTTCTATCCCGCCTTGGCGGTCGCGGCGACCGGTGTGACCCAGAGCACAGCGTCGTGGATGCTGCTGCCGGGAGTGCTCATCGCCACCATTGCCTCGCCGGTCGCCGGACGGCTCATCAACAGGGTCGGGGTACGTGCGCTGGTCACAACCAGCCTGTGCCTGATGGCGTGCAGCCTCCTCGCCTTCGGGCTCGCGCACATCAGCATCCCGGTGTTCATCGCCGCCAGCATGCTCGGCAGCGCTGGCCTCGGCGGCGTGCTCGGGGCGCCATTGCGGATCGTGATACTCGACAACAGCCTGCCCGCAGAGCGCGGGTCCGCCCAGGGTTTGCTCAGCAACTTTACGTCCATAGGGCGTCTTGTCGGAGCTGCGTTTGTGGGCAGCATCGCGGCATCCGCCGGTGGCGGGGCGGTCGGCTACCAGGCGGCCTTTGTTGGCCTGGCGGTGGTGGCTGCAATGCTGGTTGCGCTGGGCCTGTCGCTCAACTCGGCGAGCGGCGTGTCCCTTCCATCCACTTCCTGATGCGGCGGGCGTCGGCCACCCGGGTGTACTTGCCGAAGGAGTTCAGCAGCACGATCACCACCGACCGGCCCTCGATGACCGTGTTCATCACCAGGCACTGGCCAGCCGCCACGGTGTAGCCGGTCTTCTGCACGTCGATCTGCCAGTCGGGCCTCATCACCAGCGCATTGGTGTTCCGGAACTCGATGGATCGCTTGCCCGCCACGATCGTATGCCGCTCATCGGTCGAGTACTGCCTGATCAGCTGTTCGGCCGACGCGGCCTTCACCAACCGAACCAGGTCCCGGGCCGTCGCCACGTTCCGGCTCGACAGGCCGGTGGGATCGGCGAATTGGGAGTGCTCCATGCCGAGCGTCCGGGCCTTGGCGTTCATGGCGCTCACGAAGGCCGGCTCGCCGCCGGGATAGTTGCGTCCCAGGGCGTGGGCCGCGCGATTCTCGGAGGACATCAGGGCGAGGTGCAGCAGCTGGCCGCGGGTCAGGCGGGTGCCCACGGCCAGCCGGGACGAAGTCGCCAGTTCGGTGTCCCGGTCCGCAACGGTGATGGTGAGCAACTGATCGAGCGGTTGGCGGCCCTGAAGCACCACCAGTGCTGTCATCAGCTTGGTGATCGAAGCAATGGGCAAGGCCTTGTCATCGCGCAGCGCGAAGAGGACGGACGAATCTTTTGCGTCGACCACCAGGGCCGCGCTGGACCGCACGTCGGGTCGGGCAGCCGGCTTGGCCTTTGCCGGGGTGGGCGATGCGAATGCCGGTGAGAGCAGCAGCGCGCACAAGGCGGGCGCCAATAGCGCCCGCGCGACCTGGAAGCGACCCATGAGCCCAACCCATCCCTGGTTACTGGCGGGCGGCATCATAACCGGCCGGCGGAGGAATTACCGTCGGCTGTAGCTCACAGTTTCGCGTGCTAGGCGGTCAGCAGCTCGAGAGCCTGCCGGTATTTCTCGGTGGTCTTCCGGATTACGTCCGGTGGAAGCCTGGGCCCGGGTGCCTTCTTGTTCCAGTCGAGCGTCTCCAGGTAGTCGCGAACGAACTGCTTGTCGAAGCTCGGCGGGCTGCTGCCCGTGCGGTACTCGGCTGCGGGCCAGAAACGGGACGAGTCGGGCGTCATGACCTCGTCGATGAGGTACAGCGTGCCTTCATCGTCCAGGCCAAATTCGAACTTGGTGTCGGCAATGATGATGCCGCGGCTCCGGGCATAGGCAGCGCCTTCCCCGTACACCCGGATTGCCAGCGTCCGCACCTGCCGCGCCAGTTCGGCGCCCACCAGCTTCTCGCAGTCCTGGAAGCTGATGTTCTCGTCATGGTCACCAAGGGCCGCCTTGGTGGCGGGCGTGAACAGCGGCTCGGGCAGGGGTGCCGCCATCGGCAGGCCACCAGGCAGCGGAATGCCGCACACCGCGCCTGTCGCCTGGTAGTCCTTGTAGCCGGAACCGATCAGGTAGCCGCGGACCACAGCTTCGATCGGCAGTGGCTTCAGCCGGCGCACCACCGTGGATCGCGTGGCCACCGCTGCACGCTCGTCCGGGTCCCGGATCACGGACTCCAGCGGCAGGCTGGCCAGGTGATTGCGCACGATGCCCGCTGTCCGGGCAAACCAGAAGTTCGACAGGCGGGTCAGGACCTCGCCCTTGCCCGGAATGGCATCGGGAAGCACCACGTCAAAGGCCGAAAGCCGGTCCGTCGTGACGATCAGCAGGTGCTGATCGTCCACCGCGTAGATGTCCCGGACCTTGCCTTGACTGAGCCGGGTAAGCGCTGTCAATCTGGATTCGTAAATTGCCGAATACTCCGAATTTCCGCAGTTATTCTAGCAGCGCAGTCCGCGCTTGCCCTGATCCGGATCGACCCAGAGGCCCCAATGGCATGGATTGGCAAAGTTGTCGGTGGCGTCCTCGGATTTATCGCCGGGGGCGGCCCCGTAGGTGCGGTAATAGGCAGTGCCCTGGGCCACCAGTTTGATCGCGGGGCCGGCGTGGCTGGCCTGCTGGATTACGACGGGCTGGCCGGAGCGGCCGACGGCGTGGCCCATTCCGCGGCCGATCGCCGGCGACTGTTCTTCCAGACCACCTTCTACGGTCTCGGCGCGTTGGCCAAGGCGGATGGTCGCGTTTCCGAGGCGGAGATCGACGCCGCCCGCGCCGTGATGACCGAGCTGCGCCTGCAACCGGACGCCATCCGCCGGGCGATCGGCTGCTTCAACCAGGGCAAGCAGCCTGAATTCCCGCTCCGGGAACGGGTGATGCTGTTGCGCCGGGCAGGTAGCCGCGAACCCGAACTGCTGCGGACTTTCCTCGAGATCCAGATGGACTTCCTGCTCGGCAAGGAGGCCATCAGTTCGCCGGAGCGGGCGCTTCTGCTGCTCATGTCGGACGCTCTCGGTGTTGGGCGCGTCGACCTGGCCCGGCTCGAGTCCATTCTCCGGGCTCGCCGGTCCTTCCGGCAGCAGCGGCCCGTCGCGTCGCCGGGCCAGACTCTGGCCGGGGCTTACCGGGCGCTCGGCCTTGAGCCAGCCGCAACCGACGCGGAGGTCAAGAAGGCCTACCGGCGGCTCATGAACCAACACCACCCCGACAAGCAGGCGGCCCGCGGACTGCCCGAATCGATGCTGGAGGCAGCCGAGGAACGCACGCACGAGATTCGTGCCGCCTACGAGCTGATCCGAGAACAGCGCGACCTGTAGGAGCGGCTTTAGCGGCGATCCAGATGGCGGCTAAAGCCGCTTCTACCTGCTATATTTTCTCGATGCAGGCCCCGCTCATCGCGCCATCCATCCTCTCCGCCGACTTCGCCCGCCTGGGCGAGGAGGTCGAAGCCGTCCTCGCCGCCGGCGCCGACGTGATCCATTTCGATGTGATGGACAATCATTACGTCCCGAACCTGACGATCGGGCCGTTGGTCTGCGAGGCGCTGCGCAAGCGCGGCATCAAGGCACCGATCGACGTGCATCTCATGGTCAAGCCGGTGGATGAGCTGGCGAGGGCCTTCGCCGGCGCTGGTGCGAGCTGGATCAGCTTTCATCCGGAAGCCACCCAGCACGTGGACCGCACCGTCAGCTTGATCCGGGAGCTCGGCTGCAGTCCGGGGCTGGTACTCAACCCGGCCACGCCACTGGATTGCCTGGACTACACGCTGCCGAATCTGGACCTGGTCCTGGTCATGTCGGTGAACCCGGGTTTCGGCGGACAGGATTTCATTCCCGGCAGCCTGGCCAAACTGAAGGCGATCCGCGAACGCATCACCCGGCTCGACAAGCCAGTGCGCCTCGAGGTGGACGGGGGCATCAAGCCCGACAACATCCGTGCGGTCGCCGAGGCGGGTGCGGATGTGTTCGTGGCGGGTTCCGCGATTTTTGGTAGCGCTGACTACGCGGCGACGATCAGCCGGATGAAATCGGAAATAGCCCGGTAGGAGCGCCGACCGGCGCGAGAAATGCTGATCGCGCCTTAAGGCGCTCCTACCGGGGACGTGCTAGAGGCCGACGGCCTTCAATTTGGGCTTAGGCCGGGCGTTGTAGACGACGATCGTCTTGCCCGTGGCCGTGATCAGGCCCTGATCTTCCAGCACTTTCAGTACGCGCCCCGCCATCTCGCGGGAGCAGCCCACCAGGCGTGACAGTTCCTGGCGGCTCACCTTGATCTGCATGCCTTCCGGGTGCGTCATCGCATCCGGTTCGTTGCA
The DNA here is from genome assembly GCA_039926785.1 of Gammaproteobacteria bacterium. Classification (GTDB taxonomy): domain Bacteria; phylum Pseudomonadota; class Gammaproteobacteria; order Steroidobacterales; genus SHZI01. The sequence goes on along the minus strand of JBDSWH010000207.1, from coordinate 6,112 downwards.
GAGGTCCATGATGGCGTGAGCCACGCGGCCCGTGACGTCCACGAAGGCCAGGTCCCCCAGCTTGCGGTTGGTGCGGTCAAGGCGGGTGGCCAATTGCGTGGCCAGTTCGAAAACGAGCCCAGGGCTTTCACTGGCAATCTGGCGGAAGCGGGGATAGGTCATCTCGGCGATTTCGGAGCTGACGCGGGTTCTCACCCAGGCGCTCCGCGCGGGCTGTTCGTGGAACAGTCCCATTTCACCGAAGAACTGGCCCTTGTTCAGGTAGGCCAGGACCATCTCATTGCCATCCTCGTCCTCGATCATCACTTCGACGGAACCGTCGATGATGTAGTAGAGGCTGTCGGGCAGGTCGCCCGCATGAATCATCACGGTCTTGCTCGGCACCGTGCGTACGCGACAGTACGTCAGAAAGCGGTTGATCGCCGGGACGTCACTCAGAGCTTTGCCAGTAGCAGCCATTGCAGTCTCTCCCCAATAAACCCGTTCAAGCCAAAATCCGTTTAAGCCCGACCCCATCCCCCCGGCCCCATTTCGCGACTTGGGACCCGAACCAGAGCGAGGAATATGTTGAATGCTGGAGCTACGGTAGTCGAAGCCCGGGGCACCGTGAACTGGCAGGTTCCGGATTTGTGATGGTCCTCACAAAGATCGCGCCAGGGTCGTCATCACCCCGGCCAAGAGCCGCATGCCCGCGCGGGCGGGTTTCGGCAGGTCCGTCCCGCCCAGCTCGCGCGCCAGGGCGGCATGGGCCGTTTCATCGGCCTGCATCTGCCGGACGATGGCGCGGCTCGGCAGGTCCGCCTCGGGCAGGCGGTCCAGATGGCCCGACAGGTGCTCCTCGACCTGCCGCTCGGTTTCGACCACGAAGCCCAGTGCCGCTGCCCGACCCAGCAATCCCGCAGCCGCGCCCAGCGCGAAACTGCCGGCGTACCAGAGCGGACCCAGCAGGCTGGTGCGGCTACCCAGTTCGTTGACGCGCCGGGCGCACCAGGCCAGGTGATCCTGTTCTTCCCGCGCAGCGTCCAGCAGGTTCTGCCGGACGACGGGATCCCGGGTGGTCAGCGCCTGGCCCCGGTAGAGGGCCTGGGCCGCCACTTCACCGGCGTGGTTCACGCGCATCAGAGCCGCGCCATGATCCCGTTCGTCGTCCGTCAGCAACGGATTGGCGAGGGTGGCCGCCGGGCTCGGCCGCGCGGACTCCGCAGTGCCCGCGAGCGTGCGCAGGGCGTTGTCGAGTTCCTCGAGCACCGCGTCGATCAGGTGGACGGTGGGCATGGTCCCGATTATGGTAGCGGGCCGCGGCGGCGGGCAACCCGCGCGGTTCTCGACTGAATTCTCAACGGAGAGATGCACCATGACGTACCTGACGAGCGAAGCCGCACGTTTCGTTGCAGCCAGTTTGTTGGGCCTGGCAGTGCTGGCCGGGCCGCCGGCTGCGCAGTCCCAGGTGGACACCAAGATGTCCGCCGAGGCCATGGCACCCGCCGACAAGAAGGAACATGCCGGCCCCTGGTCAGGCAAGGTGGCGGCCGGCTATGCCAAGACCAGCGGCAATTCGGAAAGCTCAGCCGCGAACTTCAATGGCGAGGGCCGCTACGACCAGGATCGCTGGCATCACATTCTTGGCGCCACGGCCATTGGCACCAGCAGCGCCGCCGACCGGGATGCCGAATCGGAGACCACGGCTGAGGCCTACTGGGCGGGCTACAAGGCCCAATATGACATCACCGTCCCGCTATACGCCTTCGGCTCCCTGGACTGGTACAAGGACCGGTTCAGCGCCTACGACCAGCAGCTCTACGAGGCGGCCGGTATCGGCTGGCGCATCCTCCGGGGGGAAAAGCACTTCCTCGATCTCGAGGTGGGCGCCGGCGCCAAGCAGGCGGATCTCCAGAGCGGCGGCAGCCAGGACGAGGCCATCGGCCTGCTGCGCGGCATTTACACCTGGAAAATCAGCAAGAACGCCACATTTGTCCAGAAGCTGGCCGTCCTGTCGGGCTCCGACAACACCTATTCCGAGAGCATCACGGAGCTCAAGGCGGGCATCATCGGCAACCTGAGCATGGTCCTGGGCTATACCTACAAGCACAACTCGGACGTGGAAATCGACACGTCCCTGATCACGCCCCGGCCCTTCGACAAGACCGACACGTACACCACGATTTCCCTGGAATACGGCTTCTAGGCCAGTCGCGGCGCGGGTCCGGAGCCCCGGTCAGGTTGGCCTGGGCCCGCCGGTTTGAAAAAAACCCGCCAGCCGCCTACACTTTGCGGCCCGATCGGGGGTCGCCGGCTGCCGGCACCCTGCCGACCCGGGCCCCGAACAGCTCCAAATAAAGACAGGTTTACGATGGGTACGTTCTCTGCCAAATCCCATGAGGTGCGGCGCGACTGGTTCGTGGTAGATGCCACTGACTGCACGCTTGGCCGTCTCGCGTCCGCCATTGCCTTCCGCCTGCGCGGGAAACACAAGGCCATTTTCACGCCCCATGTGGATACCGGCGACTACATCGTCGTGGTCAACGCGGGGCGCATCAAGGCCACGGGCAACAAGCTCAAAGACAAGATCTACCAGCACCACACGGGTTACATGGGTAACCTGAAGACGGTGACCCTCGGCAAGATGATGGAAGAACACCCCGAGCGTGCGCTGATGAAGGCCGTTAAAGGCATGCTGCCCAAGAACAGCCTGGGCGCCACCATGCTGAAGAAGCTGCGCGTCTATGCCGGTGCCGAGCACGAGCATTCCGCCCAGCAGCCACTGTCCCTCAAGCTGTAATCCACCCAGGCAAAACACCCAATGGCCACCACCCAGCCCCAGCAGTACTCCGCCACCGGCCGCCGCAAGGCGTCCACCGCCCGGGTCTTCATCCGCCGCGGCAAGGGCGACATCACGATCAACAGCAAGCCGATCGACGTGTTCTTCGGCCGCAAGACCGCCCGCATGATCGTGCGGCAGCCCCTTGAGCTGACCAAGCTGGACGGGCAGTTCGATGTGATCGTGAACGTGGCCGGGGGTGGCATCACCGGCCAGGCGGGCGCTATCCGCCACGGCCTCACGCGCGCCCTGATGGCCTACGACGAGACACTCCGTCCCTCCCTGCGCAAGGCCGGCTACGTCACTCGCGACGCCCGCGAAGTCGAGCGCAAGAAGGTCGGCCTGCGAAAGGCCCGCCGCGCGACGCAGTTCTCGAAGCGCTGATCCGGCGCTGCAGGCCGCGGACGAGGCATGCTTATAATGCGTCCTGCTCAGCACTCCCGCCTATTGGGGGATCGTCCAGCGGTAGGACATCGGACTCTGACTCCGAGAACCTAGGTTCGAATCCTAGTCCCCCAGCCAATATCACTTCCGAGGGCAGCCGACCCAGCCCGAGGGAAGCCAGGAAACCCGCAGAAATGCGGGTTTTTTCGTTCCGGGGTCACCGTGATTTCCATGACTATCCAACGCCGTGTGCTGCCGTCGCCTGCCTCGTGGGAATGGTCCTACGCGAAGTGCTGCTGACCTCCGGTGGAACGCTCTCAGGAACGCACTAAAGTCTGCTCTCCCGCAAATTGACATAAATGGGGACGCCAGCCATGCAACGAAAAAAATCCCGCACCTCCAAGCGAACGTCCAGCCGAGCATCCAGGGACGCTATAGCCCTGCTGAAGGCAGACCATCGGCAGGTCGAAGGGTGGTTCAAGGCGTTTGGAAAAGCCAAGGCTCCCCGGCTCAAGCTCGGCCTGGCGGCAAAGATCTGCAAGGCCCTCGAAGTGCACACCACGATCGAGGAGGAAATGTTTTATCCCGCTTTCCTGGCTGCTACCGAAGACAGGGACCTCCATCACGAAGCTCTGATCGAACATGACGGCGCCAAGAAACTGATCGCAGACATCGAAGCATCCGGCCCCGATGACGATTTCTATGATGCCAAGGTCACGGTGCTCTCCGAGATGATCAAGCACCACGTGAAGGAGGAGGAACAGCCCGGTGGCATGTTTGCGGAAGCGAAGAAGTCCGACATGGATCTTGTGGAGTTAGGGCGGCAGATGTCGAAACGGAAGAAGCAACTCGCCGACTAGCTCATCGGCCTCGCTAACAGCTATTACCCCGGTAGATTCGACAACTCGTGGGACCAGGCCTACGATCGGCTTTAGTACCGCTGGCCGCTTGGACCGGGCCGCGTCTTACGTCCAACGCTGCAGGGGAGGCCCATGAAGCTGGCGGATTTCATCGAACGCGACATGGAGTCAATCCTGTCGCAGTGGGAAGCATTTGCACGGTCTTTGCCGGCGGGCAAAACCATGGACGTCGAAGGGTTGAGAGACCACGCCGAGCAAATTCTGAAGGCGGTGCGCAAACACATCGCTACTCTGCAGACCCTGGACGAACAGCACTCAAAGTCTCGCGGACTGGCGGTTCCCCTTGATGCCAAGGAGACGGCGGCGCAAACCCACGCGCTACTTCGCGCCCGCTGGGGTTTCGACATCAATGAGATGGCCTCCGAGTATCGGGCGTTGCGCGCCAGCGTACTTCGACTCTGGGCAGACGCGTGCGCCCCGGAACCACCCGATCTCAGCGAACTGATCCGGTTCAACGAGGCGATCGACCAGGCACTTTGTGAGTCGATCGGGCATTTCAGCGCCGAGGTGGACCGGGCGCGCGACCTGCTGCTCGGCATCCTCGGTCACGACTTGCGCAATCCACTGACGTCGATCCAGCTAACGGCACGCCATCTGCAGCTCCTCAATGCAGGTGACGACGTTACCGAGGCGGCCGGAGTGTTAATCAGGAGCGGGGCCAGCATGAAGGCGTTGCTCGATGACCTTACGGATTTCAATCGAACGCGCTTGGGGCTGGGCATTCGTATTCGCCCCACTGAATCCGACCTTGGCCTCCTTCTGGAAGACCAGCTGCAACAGATTCGCGCATCGAATCCAACGAGGGAAATCTCCCTCACTTCCGAGGGGGATTTGGATGGGAAATGGGACGAAGGGCGAATGCACCAGATTTTCGACAATCTCGTGTCGAATGCGTTGCGGTATGGAGCAAAAGATGGACGAGTAGTGGTGAAGCTTCACGGCTCGGAGCGCGAGATCGTTTTTACTGTTGAGAACGAAGGCGACAAGATTTCCGCCCCGACGCTGGCGCGAATGTTCGAGCCCCTTGTTCGTGGTGAGGAGCAGCTTGCCTCCGATGGCAATATGGGGCTCGGCCTGTACATTTGCCGCGAAATAGCGCGCGCGCATGGAGGTTCCATAGCTGCTGATTCGACGGACACGGGCACGGCCTTTACCGTTCGACTTCCAGTGGGTGCAGACGCGCTCACGGCAGGTGCTGACCGGTGAGTCGGCAAGCGGGCCCGTTTGCGTTCAGCGTCGGTCCAGGCGCCTGACGCCGCCGTCCTCCGCCATGAGAATCACGTCGGCCGGCCGGTTAGCAAAGAGGCCCACCGTGACGATTCCAGGAATCTGGTTGAGGCGGGTCTCCAGCTCGGGCGGATTCGTGATCTGGAGGTTGTGCACGTCGATGAGGTGGTTGCCGTTGTCAGTAACGACGTTTTCGCGCCAGACCGGCTGGCCTCGCAGCTTCACGAACTGACGCGCGACGTAGGAACGGGCCATGGGGATCACTTCCACGGGCAGGGGAAACTTGCCCAGAGCGGCTACCCACTTGCTCCCGTCAATGATGCAGATGAACCGGCGGGCCGCCGCCGCCAGGATCTTCTCCCGGGTCAGGGCCCCGCCGCCGCCCTTTACGAGGTGAAAGTGCTTGTTGGCCTCGTCGGCGCCGTCAACATAAAGTTCCAGGTCCCCGGCCTGGTCCAGGTCCACGACGGTGAAGCCGCGGGCCCGCAGCCGGGCCTCGGTCGCCCGGGAGCTGGCCACGACCGCGGCCAGGTCACCCCGGAAGCGGTCCAGCGCGTCGATCAGGAAGTTGACCGTGGAGCCCGTGCCCACGCCGAGGGTCATCCCCGGCTTGATGAACTCCAGGGCCGCCAGCGCCACATGCTGTTTGAGGCTGTCTTGATTCATGAGAGGCACCGAGTTTGCAATCTGACAATTTGAAGGAAAATTGCCAGATTGCAAACCCGGTGCCCCAAACGGTGCCCCAAAAAAAAGTGCCCGCCAG
>JBDSWH010000206.1:0-9947 GCA_039926785.1 Gammaproteobacteria bacterium | reverse complement strand
AGCCATCGGGACAACTCTCGCAATTCCAGAGCTCGGGCTGGTAATCGCCGGACCCATCGCGGCAGCGATTGTCGTAAGCTCGAATCTCGCCGCGCACGTCATGCAACAATAGGCCGATGCCATCTAGGGGCCCGCAATCCGCCACTGCCGCAGGGGCGGAAGCGCGCGACCACGGCGTATCATTTGGCGAGGCGGTGCGTGTCTGGCTGAGGATCGCAGTACTGTCGTTCGGCGGACCGGCTGGGCAGATTGCGTTGATGCACCGAATCCTCGTCGAGGAGAAGCGCTGGATCGGCGAGGAGCGCTTTCTTCATGCACTGAACTACTGCATGGTGCTCCCCGGCCCAGAAGCGCAGCAGCTGGCCATCTACATCGGCTGGCTCCTGCACAAAACCAGGGGTGGTCTCGTCGCCGGAGCGCTGTTCGTGCTACCGGGCCTGGTCGCCATCATGGCGCTGAGCTGGCTCTACGCGCTTTTCGGCAATCTACCGATCATAGCGGGTCTGTTTTTCGGCCTGAAGACCGCAGTGCTTGCCATCGTTCTGCAAGCAGTGGTACGGATCGGCTCCCATGCGCTGGGCAACCGGGTCCTCGTTGGGATAGCCGCCGCGGCCTTCGTGGCAATCGCCTTGCTGGACGTTCCATTCCCGCTGATCATCCTGGCGGCCGCCCTGACCGGTTACGTCGGTGGCCGATTGGCTATCCCGGCCTTCACGGTTGGCGGCCGGCACGGGCTTCAGACCGGAAAGCTGGTCCGCGATGTCGAGTCAGCGCTGGGTGAGGACGTGCCGGCACACGCGCGCGTAAATCTTGGCTGGTCCCTGCGGATCTCTGCCGTCCTGCTGATCCTGTGGCTCGCGCCGGTCGTCGCTCTTTTGCTCGTGCTCGGCCCGGACGACGTTTTCAGCCGGATTGCCACGTTCTTCTCCCAGCTCGCTGTGGTCACGTTCGGCGGCGCCTATGCCGTGCTGGCCTACGTCGCGCAGGAAGCCGTCGAGACCTACCAGTGGGTTACCCCTGGGGAAATGCTGGATGGGCTCGGCATGGCCGAGACAACGCCTGGCCCCCTGATCATGGTGACCCAGTTCGTCGGGTTCATGGGTGCGTTCCGCGCTGATACGGGCCTGCCACCCCTGATCGCCGGCACGCTCGGAGGGCTGCTGACGACGTGGGTGACCTTCGTGCCCTGTTTCCTCTGGATCTTCCTTGGCGCACCGTTCATCGAGGGCTTGCGCAGCAACGAGTCACTGACGGCCGCTCTCACCGCCATCACGGCGGCGGTGGTCGGGGTCGTGATGAATCTCGCGATCTGGTTCGCCCTGCATACGCTCTTCGGTCAAGTTCGTCAGGTCGCCCTTGCCGGCGCGACTTTCGAGGTACCTGTACTCGCGTCGGCGAACCTGGCGGCCATCGTGCTCACCACTGCGGCGCTCATCGCGGTGTTCCGCCTCAGGGCCGGCGTTGTGCCTGTGATTCTGGGTTGCGCGGCCGCTGGCCTCGCTTTCAAGCTAGTGGTCTGAACCTCGAGCTTGCGTGCCGCGGGGTATCAGAGGCCGTTTTCTACCCGTGCCGTCCCCGGCGAATCCAAATGCATCCCTCCCGGCGAATCATCAATCATGCGGGAGGTCGCCCGGTCTGACGGCGGCAACCCCCGCGCATCCCCCGGAGGTGACTCAATGAGATCTTCGGTGGCCTTGAAGGCGAGGAGGGACAAATGAAGAACGGCGGCAAGAGACTTGGACGACTCGCTTCCGGCGGAATGATCGGCCTTCTCGCCACGAGCGCGGTAGCCCACGTGCCATTCCTCGAGGAGACCGACTACACCCCTGAGACACCCTATGTCGTCCATGACGTGGAGAACTCGAAGTCCATTTCTGCCCAGATAGGCACGCCGGGAGACGTCGATGTCTACCTGATCGCTATAGACAAGCCCACCCGGATCTTCACCAAGACCGATATTCCCTGGTGCCCTCAGTACGAAAACTTTGGCGTGACCTACGCGTTTGCCGGGCCGGGCCTGCCGCCGCCCAGCATCCCTCTGCCCGTTGCCCTGCCGAAGGGTTTCGGTGCCGTGGTCGTACGCGACAACAGTCCGGGTGAGCCACGTGAGACGTGGCTTGAGCCCTTCAGCGGCCGGCAGATGTGGCTTGGCCCGGAATTCGCCATCGACAAGGCCCCCGCTGGCACTTACAGCATGATCGTCTGGAATGAACGCGGCGAGACGGGTGATTACATCGCGGTGATTGGTGAAGGCGAAGTCTTCAACGCCCCTGAGATCAGCCAGGTCAGGGCAACCTCGCCGAAGCTGCGTGACGGCGCCAACCTGATGGTCGAGTGCAACCCCACTGTGGCGGAACCCCAGCGGCCCTCGTTTGGCAAACCCACCTCGGTAACGAGTAACTGAGCGAAAGCCATGCGTTTACTGCAATCGAACGTCCTCCTGCTGCTGGCCGGCTTGATCGGCATCGTCGGTGCGGCCATTGCGGAAGAGTCGCGCGCGACAGGTGATGCACGGTGGTATTTGGCTGCGGATGTCGAGCGCGGCGGGGAGGTCTACGCAGCCCACTGCGCGGTTTGCCATGGCGTCCGGGCGCAGGGGGCCGTGGTCGGATCCCTTACGGCTCCGCCACTGAATGGTGGCGGGCACTCAGCGCACCACGGACTCGATTATCTGGTGGAGCAGGTCACGAACGGCGGGGCACCCAAGGGCGGCAAGATGCCGGCATTTGCCGCCGTCCTGGCCGAGTCCGATCGTCGCGCGGCGATTGCCTGGATCCAGCATCTCTGGCCGGACGCCACCTATCGCGACTGGCAGCAAATGCACTCCTTCGGGCCTCACTAGCAGCCCGCTCCCTGTCCGATCAAAAATTGCCCACCTCGAAATACGAGGCGGAACTGCGCCGCAGCCGTCGCGCGGAAGCGCGTAAGGCGGCCAGCCCTCCACCGAACAGCCAGGCCGTGGCCGGTACCGGCACAGGCTGCAGGGCCAGCGCCGTGCTGTCGCGGTGCGGGCCGCTGCTGACGAAGCTGGTGACCGCGGTGGTGGGCGCCACGCTGTAGAACCAGCGGTGGTACCAGGTCATCGCGTACAGGGTTCCCGCCGCGTCGAAGTCGATGTCGATGTCGATGTCGGCGATGTAGCTGAAGCTGTCGGCCTGTGCCATGGCGCCGACCAGCAATGCCGTGGTGGTGGCGGTGGGCACGCGCAGCAGCAGGTCGTTATTAAGCCCGTCCCAGGCCGACAGGAAAATATCGCCGTTGGCCGCGTCATACGCGACGCCGGCAACGATGGCCGCCGCCGACAGACTGCCAGGCAGCGTCAGCGTAACGGCGTAGGTGACACTGCTGCTGCCCAGATCAAAGTAGAAGAGTTCCTGCGACGCGTTGCTGTAGCCCCAAAGGCCATTGTTGGCCCAGTCGAGATCGGCGATCTGCGTGCGCAGCGTGGGGCCGACGGGAATCGGTGGTCCGGTTACGTCCCACAGGTTGCCGAACCCGTCGGCCAGGTACAGCGTGCCAGCAGGCGCGACTGCCAGGCTGTCGCTCGGGAAGGGCGTGGTGTTGTAAGGAACATCGGCATTGCTGGCCACGTTGACCAGGTCGAGCGTCTGGTTGGTGTTCAGCACCCAGCCCACCGGTGCCGCCTGCAGCGATGACGCCACGGCCCATGCCAGAGCGGCAACTCCCACTTGCAGTGATGTCAGCGTCCGTCCGGGTGTCGGTAGAGTTTGCATGGCAACCTCCGTTACCAAGGGTGCGTTCGGAGGATAGGCCCACAACACCCGGGCCGGTATCACCGCCCGCAACTGGCACTGGACCGCAAGGTCGGGCTAATTGTGGCCGTCGGGCGGCCGCACAAAGTCCAGATGGACTTTGTTTATCCGGCTGCCTATATTCCGTCTGGACTATGACACCCCGCAAACCCCCTGACGCGCGTACGTTGATGGTGCTCGGCCTGCTCCAGTCGGGACCGCGGCACGGTTACGAACTGCATCGCGTGCTCGTTGCTCACGGCACGTTGTATGCGGACTTCAAGAAGCCGACCCTCTACCACCTGCTGCATCGGCTGACGCTGCAGGGCGCCGTGCTCGTGAATGCGGAAGCCGGCACTCGCGGCCGGCGGGGCGAGCGACTGGTGTTCACCCTAACACCCTTGGGCGCAACGCTTTTCCAGGACCTCCTGCGCCAGGCGCTGAGCACTTACGACAAGGTGCAGACCACCTTCGAGGTCGCCGCGGCCTACCTGCCGTCGCTGCCGGCACGGGAAGCACAAGCGCTTCTGCGGCACCGCCGACGCGCCATCGAGGCAATACAGACCGAGGTTGTTGGCGAGGTCGATCACCTTGCTGGCAGTCCACCGGGCAAGGCCCTGGCTGCCCGGTCACTCGCGGCCGACCACGCACAATGCCTGCTCGAGGCAGAACTCGCCTGGCTGGACCGGGCCATGGCCCACCTGGCGAGCCCGGCCGGACGCACCACCCGGCTTCGACGTGTCCCGCCGCCGGCTTCCCGGCGGGCGGCAAGCTGACCCTTACTCACACTAGATGGAGAAACTCATGTTCCGATACCTGTCATCCGTTGTTGTCCTGGCCCTTTTGGCCGTGCTGCTCACCGGCCCGCAAGTCCTCGCCGCGGGTCCGCCCAGCTTCGCGGGTACGTGGGTGCTGAATACGAAGAAGGGCGAGAACCTCGGCATGGTTTCAGCCATTACCGAGACCGTTGTCATCACCCAGACTCCGGCGGCGATGACGCTCGATGTCTCGTCCACCTTCATGGGCAAGACCACGGTGCGCCAGGTCAATTACGACCTCGACGGCAAGCCGGTGCAGAACGAGAGCGCCATGGGCGACAAGGCGGAAACGACTGCGAAGTGGTCCGGTGGCAAGCTCTCCGTCGTCTGGCTTGGCGAGGGTGCCGTTGCCGGCAGCACCACCGAGAAGACAGAGTCGCGTGAACTGTCGGCCGACGGCAAGACGATGACCGTGACGTCTGCCAGGGGCACCAAGCCCGCGATGGTGATGGTGTACGAGCGGCAGGAATGAAGTCTCGCCGCCTCATGGCTGGCGCCGTAGCGATCCCGTTGCTGGTCGCGGGCGCCTGGTGGGCCGTGGGGCGGTGGGCTGACGATAACGATCACACGGTTGAGCGGACTTTCGTGACGCCTGAGCGGCGCCAGGTGGCGGCAACGGTGCTGGCCACCGGCGTGTTGCGGACGCGGGTGGGCGGTGAAGTGCGCGTCGGTGCCCAGCTTTCGGGAATCGTGCAGAAGTTAAATGTGGTGGTCGGCTCCCGCATCAGAAAGGGTGACGTGATTGCAATGATCGACGCCCGCCCGCTGGAGGCCCGCCTGTCGCAGGCCCGCGCGCAGGTGGCGGTGACGGAGCAGGAGCTGAGGCGCGCCGAGGTCGAGTTGGCAAGGAGCCAGCGTCTCGACGAGCAGCACCTCGTTGCCCGGACTGACGTGGAGGACCGGGCGCTTGCCGTTGAAGAGGCCCGGGCGCGCCTGGAGAAGGCCCGTCGGGATGCCGCGGTCGTTGAAACCGACCTCAATTATGCGGTGATCCGGTCGCCCATTTCCGGCACGGTCGCCTCCGTGTCCACGCAGGAGGGAGAGACCGTGGCGGCAAGCTTCAGCACGCCGACCTTCGCTACGGTCATCGAGGACGGCGCGCTGGAACTGATCGCGCTCGTGGACGAGACTGATATCGGCGGCGTCGCGGTGGGCAACCCGGTTACTTTCACCGTGGAGTCGTTCCCCGCGCTGGAATTCCCGGGCCGCGTGGAACGGATCGCTCCGAAAGGCACGATCATTTCCGGAGTGGTGAATTTCGAGGTAATGATCAGTATCGGCGCCCCGGGAATCCAACTCCGGCCCGACATGACGGCCAACGTCTCCATTCGCACCGCCGAGCGGCAGGCGCTCGTGCTCCCGGCCCCGGCAGTCCAAAAAGACGACCAGGGTCGCTACGTGTGGGTGGAAAAAGGCAGTGAACTCCGGCGCCGGCCCGTCACTGTGGGCGCGCGAGACGCGGGACTCATCGAGATCCGTGATGGGGTCGTCTCTGGCGATCGCGTGTTGCTCACGCCCCAGCCGGCGCCGTCGGCCAGTCCGGGGGCGGCATGATCAGTCTCGAGCACATCGTGAAGACCTACCAGCGCGGGGATGGCACGCCGGTTGCAGCCCTTCGCGACATCACCTGCGAGATTGCCGCAGGCGAATTCGTCACCGTGCGCGGGGCCTCCGGGTCCGGCAAATCGTCGTTGCTGAACCTCATCGGTTGTCTCGACACCCCGACCGCCGGCACATACCGGCTGGCCGGTGAGGACGTGTCCCGGTACACGGATCGCGAGCGTTCCGCGGTGCGCTCACGCCGCATCGGCTTCGTATTCCAGGCGTTCAACCTGCTCGCGCGCACCACAGCCGTGGAGAACGTCGAGGTGCCGGCCCTTTACACCGATGGCAACGTGGATCGCCGTCGTGCGCTTGGCCTGCTCGAGCGCGTCGGGCTCGCGCACCGCTCCGACCACTTCGTCGCCGAGATGTCCGGAGGTGAGCAACAGAGGGTGGCCATCGCCCGCGCGCTGATGAACAACCCCCCCTTGCTGCTGGCGGACGAGCCGACGGGCAACGTGGACTCGGCAGTCGGTGACTCCATCATGGAGCTGCTCGCCGGCCTCAATCGCGACGGTCTCACGATCGTCCTCGTCACCCACGACGAGCGCGTCGCCGCCTGGGCAGGCCGGGAACTGCGGATCCGCGACGGCCTACTGGCCTCGGACCGGGCCCAGTCGCCAAGACCGAACCTGACTGGCACTCGCGAGGAGCCGGGCCGTGCCGTGGGCTAGGGCGGTCGCGCAGGCGCTGCGGGCCCTGCGCCGCAATCCGCTGCGAAGCCTCTTCATGCTGCTGGGCGTGGCAATCGGTATCGCATCGCTGATCGCCATGGCCTCCGTGGGAGAGGCCACCCGCCAGGAGACGCTTCGCCAGTTCAAACGCATGGTAGGCACCTTCGACCAGATCAACGTGCAACCCGGTTCGGCGACAACCCGTGGCATGCCGTCACTGACGTCGGTAGAGCCGACGCTCACGTTCTCGGATGCCGCTGCGATCGCCGCCGAGGTGCCGAATGTCCGCCGGGTGGCGCCGCAACAAGCAGCTTTCGACGTGGACATCCAGGCAAGGGATCGCACGACCACCGCATCCATCTGGGGTGTGACGGCCGGGTGGATGGACATGCGCGGCGACGACGTGACGGTGGGCCGCGGCATCAGCGGCGAGGATGTGGAGACGCTGGCCCGGGTGGCGGTCATTGGCGCGGACCTCCGGGAGTCACTGTTTCCGGGCGAGGATCCCGTCGGCAAGACGATCCGGATTGCCGAGGTTCCGTTCACCGTGCTTGGCGTGCTCGTGCCTCGCGGCGCCGGCCCGGGTGGGGCCAGCCTCGACAAGCTGTTGCTCATACCGGTCACCACCGCATCGAAGCGGTTATTCAAGCGGGATTACCTCACCACGATCACCGTCCAATTGCTGGCCCCGGAAGAGCATCAGGAGGCCGTGGTGGCCATCACCACGCTGCTCCGGGAGCGGCACGGCATCGTGCCCCCGGTGAACGACAACTTCACGGTGAGCAATCCGCGGGCTGCCATGGCCCAGGTGGATGCCGTGGACGCCACGCTGTCGTCCGTGCTGGCCGGGATTGCCGTCATTGCGACACTGATTGGGGGAGTCGTCATCATGAGTCTGATGCTGATTGCCGTTTCCGAACGCCGGCGGGAGATTGGCCTGCGACGGGCGGTGGGCGCCACGCGAGCTGACGTGCTTCGCCAGTTCCTGCTGGAGGCGGTCTTGATCGCCGCGCTGGGCGGGCTGGTTGGTGCTGTACTGGGCGTCGCAGCGGCTGCCGTGGCCGCGATCCAGCAGCAGCTTCCGCCGGTCCTTTTGTGGGGACCCATGGTGGCCGCCGTGCTGCTTGCGGCCCTGGTCGGCGTCATCTTCGGTCTGCAGCCGGCATGGCGTGCGGCGAACGTTGATCCCGTCCGGGCCCTGCGCTCCTGATGCCGACCCGGGCCGATGGATCACTGGCAGTCACTGTTGCCCGGCATCGTCCGCCAGATCTGGCGCTTCAAGCTGCGCTCTTGCCTGGCGATCCTGTGCGCGGCGCTCGGCGTTGCCGGAGCCACCACCGCCGTTAACTTTGCTTCCGGCGGCCGGGAGCAGGTCCTCGGGCAGATCCGGCGACTCGGCAGCAACTTGATTTCCATCACCGCCGAGCAGAGCCGCGGGGTTGCGGACCGTACGCGGACCGGCACCGTCGTCACCACACTCGTTCCGGACGATTACGCCGCTATTCGTCGCGATAACGCCGGCATCGTCCGGTCCTCGGCGCGAGTGTCGGGGCTGCTGCGGTTGAAGGCCGGCTATCTGTCCCGGCAGGCCCCGGTGTCGGGCGTCGAGGCCGCCTGGTTCCCGATGAAGGTCCTCGACGTTGCGACCGGAACGCTCTTTGCTGCCGAGGATGACCGGCGATCAGCCCGTGTAGCCGTCCTGGGGGCCACGGTAGCCGGCGATCTGTACGAGGGGGAGTCGCCCATCGGCGAGCGGCTATTCATCAATCGTGTCCCGTTCGAAGTCATCGGCGTACTCCGCGAGCGCGGTCAGGGACTGGATGGCACTTCCGAGGACGGGCAGGTTTACGTCCCGCTGAACACAGCAATGCGTCGCCTGCTCGACATGGACCACTACGCCGGCATCTCCCTCGAGATCGATGGGCCCGACCGCATGCAGGGCGTCACCGCCGCTATTACAGCGCAGCTCCGGGAGCGCCATCGCATGTCCGCGCAGCGGCCGGACGACTTCCGGGTGCAGAGCCAGACTGATCTCATTGGCGCGCAACGGGCAGCTGCCGACCGACTGGCATTCCTCGTGCGCTGGATCGGGCGCAGCGGCCTCCTCGTGGCCGGGCTCGGCATCCTGGCCATTGCATGGATCAGCGTGCGGGACCGCACCCGGGAGATCGGCACGCGGCGCGCGCTCGGCGCGACAGCATCCGACATCTTCCTGCAATTCGCGGCAGAAGCCGGCTTGCTGGCCACCGTCGGCGCCCTGGTTGGGCTCCTCACCGGACTCCTCGCGTCCCGGATCCTGGCGGCCCGAACGGCGCTGCCGCTCGTCATCGACGGCAGCAATGCGCTAACCGCACTTCTGCTCGCGATAGGGCTCAACCTTGTGTTCGTCAGCGGACCGGCGCTGCGCGCGGCCCGCATGGATCCGATCCGCGCCTTGCGACACGAGTAGCCGGGCCGTCAGCGGTTCTCGAACCGCCCGTAGTCGAGCACGCCCGATGCCACGGGCTCCAGGCGCGCGTAGACGCTGGCCAGGGTATCGCTGTACGGCCAGAATCCGGGGTTGACCCGGTCCACCCCGAAGCGCGCCACGAGGGCCCGGTAGTCCGCTTCCGAGCCCAGGGCACCGACCGACGTGGCGAAGGCGGGCAGATCGGCGCGGGTCACGCGGAAGAAGGCGTTGGGGTACGCGTATCACGAGCCAGCGAGTAGATTGCCGCGTCGCCGGCGCCAAAATGGAAATTCGCCAGGAACAGGTGCTCGTACAGGTAGCGGCTCATCAGCCGTTCTTTTGGCGATGTGCCGTTGAGGAAGGCCTCCCAGGCAGCAACCTGTTCAAGGGCCGCCGCGGGCGGCGGCGCCGGTTCCCGGTAGGGGGCGCCGCGCACTAGCCAGCCCGCCAGCGTGGCAAACTCGCTGTCGGCAAGCTCCGGCAGTCCATAGGGCATGCCCCAGCGCGGAAACTTCCCTGCAAAGCGCGGGTAGTCGTCCGGCGCGGGACACGGTTTTTACCCTCGATCGACACGTCGTAGTCGTCACCGAGGGGCATCACCGCCACCGGGGGATGCTGCCGCTTCTGGGTGAGCAGCTTCAGCATCAGCCCC